>JBNKSB010000018.1:0-6722 GCA_050297095.1 Pontiella sp.
AGAAGGGTGATTTCATCATTATTCAGTTTGGCCACAACGATGTGGGAAGGGTCGGCGACCCGTCCAACAAGCATCGGGCCTCCGCTGACGGCTATGGCTCCAAAACCGAACAGGATAAACATGAGGACGGAACCATAGAAGAAGTCCACAGCTTTGGCTGGTATATGACGCAGTTCATCAAGGGGGCCAAGAAGAAGGGGGCCATCGTGATCATCTGCTCGCCAATCCCCCACAAGAATAGCTGGGAAAACGGTCGCGACTTTGAAGACATCGCCCGTTGGGACAAGAAAGTCGCAAGGAAGAACGGTGCCCATTTCATAGATCTCACCATGATCATCACCGATGCCTACAAGGAAATCGGAAAGGATAAGGTGGAAACCTTCTTTGCCGACCGCGGCACGCACACCAACGAAGAAGGTGCGACCTTCAATGCAAAATGCGTGATTGCCGGGCTGAAAAGCCTTCGTTTCAACCCGTTCCGCAAATACTTCTCCAAGGAAGGCGCGGCAATCGAACCCTACGACGATTAATCAATCGGCGCTCGCGTCATCTCCCTTTGACGCGGCGAAATGACAACCGGTCTAGTTCCGCGGCTTGAGCTGCGGAAAGAGAATAACGTCGCGAATGGCGTCGGAACCGGTCAATAGCATAAGCAGACGGTCGATACCGATCCCCATTCCACCGGTCGGAGGCATGCCGTATTCGAGAGCAGACAGAAAATCCTCGTCGATCTTTTCGCCGTCACCGGCAGCCTGCTCCTCAAAGCGGGCGCGCTGTTCGAGCGGATTGTTCAGTTCGCTATAGGCCGGCGCAATTTCCTTGCCGCCAATGATCAGTTCGAACACATCGACCAGCTCGGGGTCGTCCGGGCAGTGGTTGGCCAGCGGAACGAGCTCCTTTGGAAGACGGGTGATAAAGGTCGGTTGGATGAGTGTTCCTTCGATCGTCTTGTCGTAGATTTCGTGGGTAACCTGCTTGAAATCCATTCCCTGTTCAATGAACACCTCCAGCTCCTCGGCCTTGGCCACCGCCTCCTCAAGGCTCTTCTCGAACCAGTCGTCGCCCAGATGCTCCTTGATCAGGTCGTAGTACGGAACTTCACGCCATGGAGCCTGCAGATTGATCGTATTGCCCATCCACTCAAATTCCATCTTGCCGAAGATGGTTTCGGCCAGATGCATAAAGAGACTCTGGATCAGTTCCTGCATGGTACGCATGTCACCAAAAGCCTGATAGATTTCCAGTGCGGTAAATTCGGGGTTGTGCGTGCGGTCCAGTCCTTCGTTGCGGAAGTTACGGTTCATTTCATAGACGCGATCCATACCGCCGACGATCAGTCGCTTCAGATAAAGCTCCGGCGCGATACGCATATAGACATCGACATTGAGGGCGTTGTAGTGCGCCTTGAACGGCTTGGCCGCCGCGCCGCCGGCAATTTGCTGGAGCATCGGCGTTTCCACTTCATAGTATCCACGCGCATCGAGAAAATTGCGGATTTCGCGCATGACCTGCGTGCGCTTCTTAAAAACGTCCATTACTTCCGGATTGGAAATGAGGTCGAGCGATCGCTGGCGATAGCGGGTTTCCACGTCCTGCAGTCCGTGCCATTTTTCCGGCAGAGGCAGCAATGCCTTCGAAAGAAGGGTCCAACTGCTGATGCGAATGGTTTCCTCTTCGGTTCGCGTAATGAACAATTCCCCTTCAACCCCGACAATGTCGCCGAGGTCCAGCAGTTTGAACGCCGCAAAATTATCTTCACCCAGCACGTCTTTTTTAACCATGAGCTGAAACTTTGCAGATCCGTCGGAAATGTGGGCAAAGGCCATCTTCCCCATCTTGCGGATGGCCACAATACGGCCACAGGCTTTTACCACCTTGCCTTCTTCAAACGAGGCATGCAGCTCATCCAGTCGGGCGGTGCGCTCGAAGGCTTTGCCAAAGGCCGGGAAGCCGGCGGCTTCGAGCTTCTCCATGTTCTGGATGCGCTGTTGACGATATTCGTTGGTAGACAGTTCTTCGCTCATGTTTTTCTCCTGAAAAATTGGCCGCAAACCATAGGGATTCACCCTCAGCAAGTCAACCCGGCACTGCCCGCCAAACCGACAGATTTAAACAGCATACTCAGGACAGAACGATTTCCTGACAAACGCCCTTCCCAAGCCTGGAAATATTCTGTCTGCTACTTCCAGTCGGAGAGGCGGAGATTGGGATTGACGTCGGTCGGTTCTGGGCCGGGTTTTCCGAGACGATGTTTTTCATAGGCCACGCCGGCAATCATGGCGGCATTGTCTGTGCAAAAGGCCGGTGGACACAGAAGTAGTGCATCGCCGGTTTTTTCGGATAGGTCGGACAGCTTCTGCCGCAAAATTTTGTTGAGGGAAACCCCTCCGGCGCAGGCAAAGCTTTTGATCGGGAACCGCTTCAGGGCTCGTTCCACCCGGGTAGCCAATGCATCGCAGACCGCCTCCTGATAGCTAGCTGCAATATCCCGCAGTTCATCGCCTTCCGGCACATGGTCCAAATTTTTAACATGGGTTAGCAGTGATGTTTTGAGACCACTAAAACTAAAGCACAGGTCTCGATCATACTTGTAGATCCACTTCCCGCGGTCGACATTGTCCAACCCGCGAGGAAAGCGGATATAATCGGGATTCCCGCCTTCGGCGGTTTTCTGGATGATCGGCCCGCCGGGATAGCCAAGATTCAAAACGGCGGCGGCTTTGTCGAGCGCCTCGCCAGCGGCATCATCAATGGTGCTGCCGAGCAGTTCGTACTGACCCGGACCATTCATGAGGACCAGACTGCTATCGCCGCCGGAAACCATCAGCCCCAGCAACGGAAATGCCTCGTCCTCTGTTAGTGCATCTTCCTTCATAAAGACGGAATGAAGGTGGCCTTCGTGGTGGTTTACCCCGATCAATGGCTTGTCCAGCCGCTGAGCCAACGTCTTGGCCGCGCTGTAACCGATCAACAGCGAGCTGGCCAGGCCGGGGCCGTAGGTCACGGCGATGGCATCAATGGAATCGAAGGTTTCCCCCGCAGCCTGAAGCGCTTCGTCGATAATGCCCGGTAGTTTGGCTACATGATTGCGCGAAGCGATTTCCGGAACCACCCCGCCGTAGGGACGGTGCTTAGCGATTTGCGAATAGATGGCGTTGGACAGGACGTTGCGGCCGTCTTCCACGACAGCAGCTGCTGTTTCATCGCACGAGGTTTCGATTCCCAATATTTTCATGGCGCATATAAAACGGGGCCTGAATGTTGAATTCAAGCCCCGTTTCCCTCTTTCCAACCGAATGGAATCTACATACCCATGCTTTGCTGTTCGGCTGCCTCGAAGGCCTTGATCTCCTTGTCGAGTTCCTCGAAGGCCTTGGAAGCGCGGAACCGTTCGTAGAGATGCTTGGCGTTGGTGTTCTTCAACGACGCATCGATGATCTCGGGATTGAGCACCATCAGGATGTAGGCAGTCGTGATACCGTCATCGGTTTCAAACTTCTGCATCTTGGGAACGACCCCCATTAGAGTCTGGGAGGTGATCTGTTTGGTGGCCGAACTGAACAGTTGGTTGATTTCCGAGGTTTCAGCATCGCCAACCTCTTCCACAAAATCCTTTTCCAGATTCTCGATCTTGACTTGCACCTGCTGGGCCAGCTGCTTGCGGGCGTTCATCTTGGCTCGGGCAACGGCGACGTCGGGTTTCCGGGATTCAGCCATACCCACGGTTGCCATGCCTCCATCATCATTGATCGTGGCAACCTCTCCTTGCATGTAGTCGAACATGGATTTGTCGGACTCCACTTTGGGCGGGGAGTTGCATCCGGTAAAACCGATGCAAACCGCAAGGGAAAACAAACCAAGAATACTGCGCCTCATTTCAACCTCCAGTTGTCGTTACTCCACACACGGAACATCCGTTCCAGAATGCCTGCGTATCTAATGGCAGTATCCAAAGAACCGAAATCCTTCGCAATGTTTTTCTAGCAACAACTGCTTTGTCCGAAATATTTACACCACGTCGAGTCTCCTAGGCTTGATCCCGTTCCGCAGAAGGTGGTATTTCTTTTTCGCTAACGATTATAACCGGGAGGATTATCACATGCTGCACCACATTCCATTCGACGCCATGGAACAGTTCATGATTGATGTATTCAGAGGCATCGGCGTACCAAACGAAGAGGCGATAACCTGTGCTGATGTGCTGATCACATCCGACAAGCGAGGCATCGACTCACACGGTATCGGGCGGCTCAAACCCATTTACTACGACCGCATCGTCCACCAGAAGATCCAGCAACCCACCACCGAGTTCGAAGTGGTGCGTGACCACCTTTCCACCGCCGTGGTTGACGGCCATCATGGCATGGGCATGGTCGTGGCGAAACGGTGCATGGAAATGGCAATAGAAAAGGCGAAGCAATATGGAATGGGCATGGTCGTGGCCCGCAACTCCACCCATTACGGCATTGCCGGCTACTACCCGCTCATGGCCTGCAAAGAAAACATGATCGGAGTCTCCGGCACCAATGCGCGGCCCTCTATTGCCCCGACCTTCGGCGTCGAAAACATGCTGGGCACCAATCCTCTAGTGTTTGGCTTCCCCACCGACGAACCGTTCGACTTTGTCAACGACTACGCCACCTCCGTCATCCAGCGCGGCAAGATCGAACAGTATGCCCGCGAAGGAAAGGACTGCCCGGAAGGGCTCATCATCGGGCGCGACGGAAAGAGCAAGACCGACTCCGTGCAGATTCTTGAAGACCTGGTCAACTGCGAAGCCGCCCTCGCCACCATCGGCGGAATCGGCGAAGAAACCGGCGGCTACAAGGGCTACGGCTTTGCTACCGTTACAGAAATCCTCTCCGCATCGTTGCAGCAGGGCGCCTTCCTTCAGCAACTTACCAATAAGGATGCCGCCGGCAACCTTAAGCCCTACGAGCTAGGACACTACTTCATGGCCATCGACATCCAGTGCTTCTGCGAGCCCGCCGACTTCCGCAAACGGACCGGCGACATTCTGCGCGCCCTGCGCAACTCGGAAAAGGCTCCCGGAGCCGAGCGCATCTACACCTGCGGGGAAAAGGAATATCTCGCCGGCATCGAACGGGCCGACACCGGCGTGCCGGTAAACGAGGCTCTTCAAAGGGACATGATTACCATGCGGAACGAACTTGGTCTTGACTATCACTGGGCGTTTGAATAGACGGGGCACGCACCATGAAAATCCAGTTCACCGAAGCCCGCAAGGAGCAGCTTCTCCGGAAAATCGTCAGCATGTATCTGGATGATTTCGACGAGGAAATCAGTGCCTTCCGCGCGGAACAGATCCTGACGGCCTTTACAGAACAAATCGCACCCGACATCTACAACATGGCCATCGAAGACGTGCAGCAGTATCTCGTGAAGCAAATCGACGACCTCGATGCCATCTTCCACAAGGAATGAACGGCGCAGGGACAAGCCAAACAAAACCATCTTTTTTTCAAGACATTGCGCATAAATCCCCTATTTTTGTTTCTGTGTGAAATGGGGTTGGGTAAATGTCCACTGGGTTCAAGGGGAAGTTCTACAGGCAAAATATCCTTTCGCGGCTGGCGAAGGATCTCGTCCGCCGTTCGCGTTCGCATTGCGAGCTCTGCGACAAGCATGGGGTGAGGCTCGAAGTCTACGAGTTGCTACCCATCGAGGAGGAACCCTATGTCGATGGGTGCATCTTCATCTGCGAGGGATGCCGCAAACAGATTGTTGAACCGAAGAAAATGATTCCCTCTTACTGGCGCTGCCTGAACAACTCCCTCTATTCCGAGGTGCCCGCGGTGCAGGTCATGTCGTTTCGCATTCTGCGCCGCCTCGAAAAAACCGGGGAACACTGGGCCGAAGAACTTCTGGAGCACGCCTACCTCGACCCCGGTCTCGAAGAGTGGGCCAACCAAGCCGACTGACCGCCGGACTCTTTTCCCCGCAATTCTTTTATCGATCCACCCCTCCATTCCTTCTATTGTGTCTGCGATGATAATCGATGCTTATAACAGCCATTGCGAAGAGATCGCTGTATGGAAAGGACTATGGCAACCATGCAACTCAAAACGCTTGCGGCAACACTGACCGTCCTAGCAACATCCGCCGGCGCGCAGACCCTCGACTTGCTGACGGCCTACCGGCACTCAGCCGAAACCAGCCCCCTGATCTCCCAAGCCACCGAACAGCTTCACGCCGAACAATCCGGCAAGAATATTGCCCGTTCGGCCCTCGGCCCCCGTCTAATGGCCGAGGGCTCCACCGGTTTGAACGATCTTGATCTATCGGGATTCGGCTCACAGCCCATCGACGAAAGCTATTCTCCCTATAGCGTCTCGCTATCGCTGACCCAACCCCTGATCAACGCCGCGGCATGGTCTGCATTCCAATCCACCCGATACCATGTACTGGCTCGCGAAGCGCAACTGCAGGTTGTCGAGCAGCGCCTGATGATGGATGTTGCCGAAGCCTATTTCAGTCTGTTGCGCGCACAGTCGCTTGAACGCGCAGTGACCAGCCAACAAGCCTTGCTGCAGGAGATATCAGACCGGGCAGAAAGTGAGCATCGCACCGGCACCGGCGACATTATTGCCGTTGAAGAAGCACGCGCGCGCCTCGATGCAGCGAAGGCGCGTTTGCTCAGCGCCCGCAACCAGGTGCAGCTTGCCCGCCGCGCGCTGGAACGGCTGACCCACCAGCCCACG
>JBNKSB010000019.1:0-4839 GCA_050297095.1 Pontiella sp.
GGCCAGCTCGTCCGCTACGGCGCGCCGGCGGCATTCCGCGACGAGCCCTTCCTGCTCCACCTCTACCAGACGCCCTTCCGAAAGCTGACGCTGGACGGATGCGAACTGATGCTGCCGGAGGGCCTGCTGAAATGAAACGAATCATCGTCCTGCTATCCATCGCACTGGCCGCCGTGCTGGTTCTGCTGCTGGCTCCCCAAATCGGGGCGAACTGGATCAATCCCCTGTCCACAACCCCATCCAGTCTCGACCGGCATATCTTTTTCCACCTGCGGGTTCCCCGCGTGCTGTTCGCCTTTGCCTGCGGCGCGGCGCTTTCGCTCAGCGGCATGGCGTTCCAAGCCATATTCCGCAACCCGCTGGCCACCCCGTTCACGCTGGGCGTATCCAGCGGCGCATCGCTTGGAGGCGCGCTCTACATTCGCTTCGGTCTGGGCTTCGCGCTGCTCGGCATCCCCGGCATCACCCTCTTTGCCTTTACCGGCGCGCTCGCCACCCTGGCGCTGGTCTACCTGCTCACCCGTCTGCGCGGCGGTTTCGGCACCACCACCCTCCTGCTCGCCGGCATCGCCATCAACTTCTTTTGCTCCAGCCTCATCCTGTTTGTGCAATATCTCTCCGGACTCGGCGACTCCTTCCAGGTCATGCGCTGGATGATGGGTGCGCTCGACATCGTCGGACACCGGAAGTTGCTCCAGATCCTCCCGTTCCTCCTCGCCGGAACCGGAACCCTCTGGCTGCTGGTGCACGATCTCAACCTGATGCTCACCGGCGAGGAGCTGGCGATCAGCCGCGGGGTTTCCGTCGCCCGGACCAAGAAGCTCGTTTTCCTCGCGGCCAGCCTGCTCGTCGGCAGCGTGGTCGCCTTCTGCGGCCCCATCGGATTCGTCGGCATGATGGCACCGCACATCTGCCGGCTGCTCATCGGTTCGGATCACCGTTGGCTCACGCCCGCCACGCTCCTGTTCGGAGGACTCTTCCTCGTGCTTTGCGACACGCTGGCCCGCAGCCTGGTCCCACCGGCCGAGATTCCCGTCGGCGTCATCACCGCCCTGCTCGGCGGCCCCTTTTTCCTCGTCCTGCTCCTCAACCGCAAAGGAGGCATAGAGCTTTGAAGAACCCCTTTCCATTCCGGCTCGGCACGACGTCGTACATCCTGCGCGACGCCATCCTTCCCAACGTCCTCTACCTGAAGGACAAGGTGGATGCTGTTGAACTGCTGGTCTTCGAAACAGACGCGCAATCCAACTATCCGGCGCCGGACAAAATCCGGGAACTCAACGATATTGCCGCCGAACACGACCTTGCGTACACGGTGCATTTGCCGATCGGCATCAAGCTCGGCTCGCCCGACAACGCCCGGCGAAGAAAGGACGTCGATGCCGTACTGCGCGCGATCGACGCCACCCGCCCGCTCAACCCACTGGCGTGGGACCTGCATCTCGAACAGAATGAAACCGGCCCCGCCGATGGCCCGGCCTGGCAGGAATCCTGCATCGACTCGCTCAACGAACTCAAGGCGGGCGGAGCCGATCCCGCCCGCATCGGCGTGGAAACGCTCGAATTCGATTTCGCCCCAACGGTTCCCGTGCTCGATGAAACCGGATTCGCCGTCACGCTCGACATCGGCCACGTCTGGTATCGCGGCTTCGACGAGGAGTGCTACCTCGAAGACTACCTGCCCCGTGCCGTAAGCTTCCACCTGCACGGCTTCAACGAAATCCGCGACCACAAAAGCCTGCACCATATTCCCCGCCCCAAGCTCGAACGCTTTATCGCCGCCGTCGCGGCACGTCCCGACGCGCACCGCCTGCCGGTCTCCATCGAGGTATTCAGCGAAAACAATTTCCATCCATCCCTGGAGGTTCTACATGAACTCGCCTAACGTTCTGTTGATCACCGGCGGAAGCCGCAGCGGAAAAACCGCCTATTCCCTCGAACGCGCCATGGCCTTCGAAAACCGCATCTATCTCGCCACGGCCGAAGCCATCGATCCCGAAATGGACGGGCGCATCGCCCGCCACCAAAAGGAGCGCGGCGACCGTTTCCGAACCATGGAGGAACCGCTGAACCTGGCCGCCGCGCTGGATCGCATCCCCGCTGGAACGGATGTGGTGCTGATCGACTGCATGACGGTATGGCTGGGCAACCTGATGCACAAACACGGCGTGCAGCCCGAGCCGTACGTCGAAGTAAACGACTTTATCAACGCCCTGGAAAATCCGCCCTGCAACGTGATCGTAGTTACGAATGAAGTGGGATCGGGCATTGTCCCGCACGATGCCATGACCCGCACGTACCGCGACCACGCGGGCTGGCTGAATCAGAACCTCGCAAAAATCGCCGACGAAGCGGTACTCGTGGCCTGCGGCCTACCGCTTGTTTTGAAAGGAAAGCAATGAACACGGAACTACGGAATACAATCGACTCCATCAAACCCGCCGCCCATGAACTGGAGCCACAAATCCAGAACCACTTGGACGACCTGACCAAACCACGCGGCAGCCTGGGCATGCTCGAAGAAATGGCCATGCGCTACTGCAAGATCCAGCGGACGCTTCAGCCAACGCTCGGAAAGAAAATCGTGTTCACCTTTGCCGGCGATCACGGCGTAGCCGCCGAAGGGGTTTCCGCGTTCCCGGCCGAAGTCACGCCGCAGATGGTTTTCAACATGGTTGCGGGCGGTGCGGCGGTCAATGTACTCGCCCGCCATGCCGGGGCGGAAAACCGCGTGGTCGATATCGGCGTCAACCACGACTTTGAAAACCTGCCCGGCCTGCTGCATCGCAAAGTGCGTCCGGGCACGGACAATATGGCCAAAGGCCCGGCGATGACGATCGGCGAAGCCGAAGAAGCCGTGCTGGTCGGCGTACGGCTCGCCCGGGAAGCAAAAGCGGAGGGCGCGACGTTGCTGGGCACCGGCGAAATGGGCATTGCCAACACCACGCCTTCCGCCGCCCTGTTCGCCGCCCTGCTGGAACTTTCTGCCGCCGAAGTGACCGGACGGGGAACCGGAATCGACGACGAACGGTTGCAGCATAAAACCCGGATCATCGAGCAGGCCCTGGAGAAGAACAAGGATCGCCTGACCGACCCGCTCAACATTCTCGCCGCGGTTGGCGGGCTTGAGATTGCCGGCATCTGCGGACTCTGCCTCGGCGCGGCCGCGGAACACATCCCGGTGGTGGTGGATGGGTTTATCTCCTCGGCGGCGGCGCTGGTGGCTTGCAAGCTGAACCCGGCCGTTAAGGACTATCTCTTCTTCAGCCATCGCTCCGCCGAAGCCGGACACGCGGTTTTCCTGGAACACTTCCAGACCGCACCCATTTTGGATCTGGGACTGCGTCTGGGAGAAGGAACCGGTGCGGCCTTGGCCATGGGCATCATCGAAGCCGCGGTTAAGATCAGCAATGAAATGGCCACCTTCAGCGGAGCGGGCGTTGCCGGGGAAAGCTAGATGAACGGATTGGTTACAGCCATCAGAACGTTGAGCATCCTTCCGATTCACGGAAAGGATGCCGAAAACTTTGCAACGGCGCTACCTTGGTTTCCGGTTGTCGGGCTGTTGCTCGGCAGTCTCCTTGCGCTGGTTGCATCCATCCCCGGATCCATTCCGGCGGAAGCGGCGGCCGCATTGATTTTAGTCGCGGGGGTGCTGCTCACCCGGGGATTCCACTTGGACGGCCTGGCTGATTGCGCCGACGGATTCGGTGGCGGCTATACCCGGGAACGGGTGCTTGAAATCATGAAGGATTCGGCGATCGGCGCCTTCGGCACCATCGCCATCGTACTCGCATTGCTCCTCAAATGGGTTGCACTGACCCACGTGATTAAAAGCGGAAACCTTTCGGTACTGGTCTTGGCGTATACCCTTTCGCGCGCCATGCAGGTTGAACAGATGGTGCGCCTCCCCTATGCCCGGGCAAACGGCACCGCGGCGGCCTTTGTGCAGGGAGCCACCGCCAGCCACCGTTTCATCGTCCTTGCTACCGCGGGCCTGGTCGCGGTATTGCTGAAAGGCTTGGACGGCATCCTCTATCTGGCCCTTGCATGGCTGGCCGCATTCCTGTTTGGACAATACTGCAAAAAACGCGTTGGAGGAATTACCGGCGATCTGCTCGGCGCCACCAGCGAAATTACGGAAACCCTCGTTCTATTCATCCCCTTCTTCGCATGAACAAATCCAAAACCAACTGCATCGCCCTGCTGGGCACAGGTTCCGACGTCGGCAAAAGCGTCGTGGTCGCCGCGCTCTGCCGCATCTTCAAGAACCGCGGCATCTCCGTGGCGCCCTACAAGGCCCAGAACATGTCGAACAACTCCTACGTTACGCTCGAAGGCGGCGAAATGGGACGGGCGCAAGTGGTGCAGGCCGAAGCCTGCGGCCTCGAACCGCATACCGACATGAACCCCGTTTTACTCAAACCCAATACCGATCTCGGCGCGCAGGTGGTCTTGCACGGACACGCCATCGGTAACGCCCAGGCTTCGGACTATTTCAAGGACACGCGCCATTTGTTCAACAAAGCCAACGAGAGCCTCGCCCGACTCAGGGAAAAATATGAGCTGGTGGTCATCGAAGGTGCCGGTTCCTGCGCCGAGGTGAATCTGCGCTCCCGCGACTTCGTCAACTTCGAGACCGCCCATGCCGCCGACGCCCCCGTCGTCATCATTGCCGACATCGACCGCGGCGGGGTATTCGCCCAGATTGTCGGAACCTTGGAAATCATCCCCGAAAAGGACCGGGCCCGCGTGGCCGGCTTCATCATCAACAAGTTCCGGGGCGATGCCGCGCTGTTCGACGACGGCATCCAATATCTGGAGAAAAAGACCGGCCTG
>JBNKSB010000020.1:0-19366 GCA_050297095.1 Pontiella sp.
ATCGGCATCGCGCCGGCGCCGGAGTATACCTTTCTGGTTCTGGTCATGCCGGTTGGTCCCTACTACAAAGGTGGCCTGCAACCGGTCAAGGCGATGATCATGGACGAATATGATCGCGCCGCGCCGCTGGGGGTAGGCCATGTCAAGGTCGCCGGAAACTATGCCGCCAGCCTCTACGCCCACGAGCAGGCCAAGCAGGCGGGCTATCCGGTCGAACTCTATCTCGATGCAAAGACGCACACCTATGTAGAGGAGTTCGCCACGTCCAACTTTATCGGCATCACTAAGGATGGGCGCTATGTGACGCCCGATTCTAAATCCGTATTGCCCAGCGTCACGAACAATACGCTCAAGCAGATCGCGACCGATCTGGGCATGCGGGTCGAAGAACGTCCTGTTTCGTACGACGAGTTGTCAGGGTTTGCCGAAATCGGAGCATGCGGCACGGCCGTGGTGGTGACGCCCATCTGCGAAATTGTACGCGGTGACACGGTCATCAAAGTCGGCCCGTCATCCGGGTGCGGACCGGTATTGCAAAAGCTCTACGAAACGGTGCAGGGCATCCAGTACGGTGAACTTCCGGATCCACACGGTTGGTGCCGCGAAATCTGAGCCATCCTCCGCTATGAGCTGGATGGCGGGAAGGTCCCGTGCAAAGACGCCAAGGCGCGAAGCGCTGCGGTTGGATGGACCATTGTAGAACGCGCCTTCCGAAAGGGGGGCGCGCGTAACCGGCATCAGACCTCGATCAAATGCCCCTTTATTTTCCAGAGGTAGGCCTCGAATATTTCATTCAGGCTGGCGGTTTTGTGTGACAGGCGGTTCTTCTTTCCTGTCTGAGGTTGAACGGGCGTCGCCGGCGTGTACAATCACTTTAACATTGAAGGAAATCCTAATGAGCTCTTTGAAGAAGCTGGCGGTAGGCGTGACGGGGGGAAGATGAAACGTATCCTGGTTGTAGATGACGACAAGTTTTTCCGCAAGGTTATCAACAAGCTTCTGAGCGGACATGGATACGACATCGTTTCGGCTTCTGGTGGCGAAGAGGCACTTGAGATCCTTCAGATGCAGACGTTTGATCTGATGATATCGGATATCAATATGTTGCCGATGAATGGAATGGAGTTGTTGGAAAAATCCCGCGCAGCCTACCCGGAAATGGGTGTAATCATGCTGACCGGTCATGACGAAATCGAAGTGGCTCTTGACGCAATGAAGAAAGGGGCTTTCGACTTCCTTGTGAAACCCTTGCAGGTCAACGATCTGTATTCGACCGTGCAGCGTTCGTTGAAGTGCTACTCCGCTGCTCCGCAGAGCAAGCCGGCCCAGTCTCGGACGGATATGCTGGAGGGCCTCGTGTCGGAGAGCGCCACCATGGGCAAGGTATGCGAGATGATCAAGCGCATTGCCCCGGCCAAGGTTGCCGTGCTCCTTTACGGCGAACGAGGAACCGACAAGGAACTTATTGCCCGTACCATTCATCATTACAGCCCTCGGAAAGACGCTCCCATGATCTCTTTGGACTGCATTACTCTGTTGCCGGAGCAGATGGAGCCGGAGCTGTTTGGGCAAGTCAGAGGCAAGGATACTGCCGCCCGGGCGGGCTTGTTTGAGGCCGCTCGGGGTGGAACGCTTTTTCTGGATAATATTGATGCCATGCCGCTCGATATGCAGACAAAGCTCCTTGAAGTCATGATGACGAATCGAAACCGTAGAGTGGGCGGATCGGACCCGGTTCCCATTGATGTCCGCCTCATTGTTGCCTCGAGCGAAAATCTGGCAGCTCTCGCCCAGCAATGGCTGTTTAACGAAAACCTCTATTATCGGTTGAGCACCCTTCAAATTGACATTCCGCCACTGCGCGACCGGACGGAAGATATTCCCTTTCTCATCGACAAGATATTGCGCCGCTGTCTCGGTCCGAACGCGGCCATACCTGCCCTTGATTCGACAACCAAAAAGATATTCTACAACTACACCTGGCCCGGAAACACCCGTGAACTCGAGGCGGCCATCCGGCACGTTCTCGCTGCGGAACAGGACGGAGTCATAACGAAAGAAATGATTCCGGCCGGAATCGTGGACGCCTTCGAAGAAGGGGGGCACAATTCCAGTGCCAGGGTTGATCTCGAGCAGTTAAAAGGACATTTCTTCAAGGCGCTTTTGCGCAAAAAAAGAGAGAATCTGCTTGGGGGAGTACCTGATCTTCCGGATGGCGGGTAGGACGCGATCAACGAGTTTCCCATCGTTCGATGAATGCCTTGATCTGTTGCCCCATATGGCCCCGCCTGTTAAATGCTGTTGAAAAACTGTTCGAAAGAATAATCGGCAGCGCGGATGGGCAAAAGACAATTGGCGGGGTTTGTTTTTCAGCGTGGCGGTCGTAGGGCTGAGATGCGGGGCCGACTGGAAGTCGGCGGTACGATTGTCGATGTAGACGCGGGTTCTCTGTCGCTAGCTCCAGAATGGCTTCGCGCCGGCTTCGTTATGCTCGCTGGGTTTCCGTTCCAATGCAACGCGGCAAGGATGCCGCGTCTACATTAGACCGTTTGGGAGTAGCGGCCTTTGCGCTGGTTGTTCTGGATGTAGGCGTCGAAACGCATGGCGATGATGCGGATGAAGAGACGGCCGAGCGGGGTGACGTGCAGGCTGAATTTGGCTCTGATGGCGGCGTGCCCGCCTCTGCGGGGAATGCCCCGCAGAGGAAGGGTCCCCTCCTTGACAAAAATCCCGGCCTCCATTACATCTTTCACCATGAAACCGTTCTCCAGCACGACCTCTCGGAACCGAGAGCAAAGGCCTTCCGCTGCGCTCCGATAGCTTTATTCAGGCAGAGCTTAATGGTGATTTAACCAACAGGTTTAATTAGAAATAATTACCCGGTAATAGAGTCGATGCTGAGCGCCACGGATTGCTTTATAAAAAACGTTTGTTTCTCCGTTTCCAATAATCGGCTCTCCGAGATTATTCCATCCGTTCGTTTCCCCTCCGAGTCGATCACTCCATTGGATCTGGTACTCCAACCCCTTGATGGAGGGCCATTCAATTAGAAGGGCTTGACAAAACTCTAATTCAAAATCGACCGGCTGAGACTTTGAAGGTGAAAAGTTGTCGAATGCAAACCCGTTACTCTGCGGTGCTTTATTCCCAGTGTATACAAATTTAATCGATGAAATGTCTGATACAGGACGATTAAACTCCCAAAAAGAGGTCTTTCCATCACCGGCAGGCCAGGGTTCGGAAGTGAGGGTTACTGTTTCGATAACATTGGTATTACTGTCTCGTGCCTGTATCTCCCATTCTTCAAATATACCAGAATCCCATGGAGCACCATCAAGATCCAACAGGTAACCGCTTGCAGACATTACCGGGTCTTCGTAGTTAACTATAAGCGAATGTTGAGTTGTGGAAAAAAGGCCGTCATCAGTGAGAAAAAAAGAGCCCATGCCTAAACCCGGGTCGATTTCATCATCTCCAGCGTTGTTCCCAATTTTGAAGGCCGTAGCAGGAGAGCCCCGTTTTGCCAATTTTGGGAAACTTCCATCCTCTAAAACGAAGGTAATCCCATGACTATCGAGAAACTGAGTGCTTATACTCATTCCTTCATAAGGTTCCGTACCATCAGGAAGATACTCAAAGGAGACCACTCCTTGCCCAAACGTATAGGTTGCCAATAACGTTAACAGAGAAATCACATGCGTCTTTTTCATATTTTCACCCCTTAATTGAAACTTTTTATATGGATCTGCTAATCACTTTTATTTAAAAAAACATACAGTTGTAAACTGTTTTATTTGTGGAATTGCGCTGGTGCCTTCGTTAACGTCATGACTCTTTCGGTCAGCGGCCTGCAGGCGAATACGGACGTGACGGCCTACTTCTATGGTGCCGGAAATTCTGCCGGATCCGGATGCATCTGGTCGCTTAACGGCAGTTCTGTCGCCACGATCAATTATGATGGATCAGCTACGGGTCGTGATATAACGCTCGCCAGTAGCTAGGGACTTAGCTGGGAAGCCATTTCCAGAACCATCGATGGTTCGGGCAACCTCACCGTCGTTGCTGCCGGCAACAACGGTTCAACTTGGTGGAAGACCTATACAAACGGTGTGCAGATCGAGGTGGTTCCCGGGCCGGCCTTGATCAGCATGATGACAGTTTTGGGCGGCGGAATGCTGTTTCTTCGCCGCATGTTCAAGAGCTAATCCTGTTTCGCGGGCTGATCCGGTTTCTCTTGGCTCTCCCCGAATGATCAAAAAAGCCCTGAAGCGTACTTCAGGGCTTTATATCTAGCAATTGCATGACGATTTAAAGAGCCACCCCTGATTCGAGAAGCGCCCCATGAAGAAAAACCATTTGATCCTGTTTCGTACGACGAGTTGTCTGAATTTGCCGAAATCGGAGCATGCGGAACGGCCGTTGTGGTAACACCCATCTGCGAAATTGTGCGCGGTGACACGGTCATCAAAGTCGGCCCTTCATCCGGGTGCGGACCGGTATTGCAAAAGCTCTACGAAGCGGTGCAGGGCATCCAGTACGGTGAACTTCCGGATCCACACGGTTGGTGCCAGGAAGTCTGACTCCCAACCCCGCCAGATTATCTCTTGACCTGTTTTCGTGCAAAGGCAGGGGGGAGACGAGCCTTTTCTTTTAAACGGTCTGGGAGTAGCGGCCTTTGCGCTGGTCGTTCTGGATGTAGGCGTCGAAACGCATGGCGATGATGCGGATGAAGAGACGGCCGAGCGGGGTGACGCGCAGGCCGGCTTCTTCGCGCTGGAGCAGGCCATCGGCTTCGAGGTCGTCGAGCGAGGCGATCTCGGCCTTGAAATGCTCCGCAAAGTCGATCCCCATTTCCTGCGAGAGCTGGGCGTAGTCGATGTAGAGGTTGCACATGATGTGCATGATGGCGTGGTAGCGGATCTTATCCTCGTCGGTCATGGCATAGCCGCGCAGAAGCGGGAGCTCGTTTTTGTCGAGGGCGGCGTAATAGTCGGCCAGTTCCTTGTGGTTCTGGAAATAGCGACCGCCGGCGTGGGAAATCGACGACATGCCGAAGCCGTGGAGGTCGACGCCCTTGTGGGTGCTGTAGCCTTGGAAGTTGCGTTGGAGGGTTCCGTTGGCCAGTGCCTGCGCCATGGCGTCGTCCGGCTTGGCGAAGTGGTCCATGCCGATGTAGACATAACCCCTGTCCGTTAGTTTTTCGATAATCAATTGGAGCAGCTGCAGTTTGGTTTCCGGGCCGGGCAGCTTGTCTTCGTAGGCTTTCTGGAACGATTTGATCCAGGGAATGTGCGCGTAGCTGTAAATGGCGAAGCGGTCGGGCGAGAGGGCGAGTACCTCATCGAGCGTTTGGTCGAACGATTCAACGGTCTGGTGGGGCAGGCCGTAGATCAGGTCAAAGTTGATCGATTCCATGCCGCTGTCGCGCAGCCACTGGTTGGCCTGGGCGATCAGTTCCGGTGGCTGGATGCGCATGATGGTTTCCTGAACAAGCGGGTTTGTGTCCTGCACGCCGAGGGATGCCCGGTTGAATCCGGCGTTGCGAAGCGCATCCACCTTTTCCTTCGTCAAGGCGCGGGGATCGATTTCGACGCCGGATTCGGCGTTGGCCGCTACGGGAAAATGGTCGCCAATCAATTGGCCAAGCTGTTCCAGTTCCGTTGGCAGTAAAAAGGTCGGGGTTCCGCCGCCGAGCTGGATTTGCACAACCTCCGATCCTTTTGCAATGGATTGGGCACGCAGTTCCATTTCGCGCTTCAGGTAGCTGAGGTATTCCGCGCTCTTGTCCTGGTTGCCGGTGACGATGTTGGTGCATCCGCAGTAGAGGCACTGGCGGGAGCAGAACGGCAGGTGGAAATAGAGAGACAGCGGACCTGGTCCGGTTTCAACTACTTCCGGCGTCTCCGTGAAATGCGTAGCCGGTGGATACGAAGTGTAGCGCGGACCCGGCTGATCATATTTCCGGAGCTGATCTAAGCTGACGTTGATTTTGTTCATAGCGAAACTATGCAGGATTTGGAGAGAAAGAGAAATACCAGTTTCCGGGAAAGCGGTTGGTTGCCATCAATGGTGTTTTCTGGAGAAACACAGCGTGAAATGCCTCGCTAATCGTTGGATCAAGGCATATGGCTTGGACTGCTGGACAGGCGCCCAATCTTGACATGAATCCTGTCCTCCTCTACACTTTTTCGCTACAACTTCCCTTGCCGGAACGATCTCCCGGGTGGTGTCCCTCCTGTTAAATGCAGGGAGTTTTAGCCACGAAAGGGCACAAAAATAACAAGAAGGACGCATGGCGCATCATGGCATGGGTGTTGCAACAAAAGATTGGCGGTTAGATTATGAAGGCAATGAAAGCATCAAGTTGCAGGAATGTTGCGTTGGCACTTGTTTGCATGGTTGCGTTTCCCGGCAAGCTCTGTGCCCAAAGCAAGGTGATTGATTTATGGGACGGCAAGGTGCCGGGCAGCATACCCAACAAGGACTACAAGCAAACCGTTGATTCGAATGACAACTGGACCAAGATGCGGTTCATCACCGATCCCACTCTGGATATGTACCCGGCGCGAAAGGCAACGGGGACGGCGGTAATCATTTGTCCGGGCGGCGGTTATTGGGGACTTGCCATCGAGCACGAAGGGGCGCAGGTTGCCAAATGGTTGAATGACTTGGGGATCACCGCCTTTGTGCTGAAATACCGTCTGCCGGACAGCGCCATCATGGAAAACAAGTCGATAGGCCCGATGCAGGATGGGCAGCGGGCGATACGCATGGTTCGCCGCAATGCGAAGAAATGGAAGATTGATCCAAATAAAATCGGGATCATGGGGTTCTCCGCCGGGGGGCATCTGGCATCTACGCTCTCCACGCATTTCGATGAAAAGGTGTATGAACCCGAGGATTCAACCAGCGCCCGGCCCGATTTCTCGTTGCTGATCTATCCGGTTATATCCATGGAACAGGGCATCACCCATCAGGGTTCGCGTGTGAATTTGCTGGGCGACAACCCATCGCCGGAGCTGGTGAAGCATTTTTCAAACGAGTTGCAGGTGACCAGTAACACCCCGCCGGCGTTTCTGGTTCAATCCTTCGACGATTATTCGGTTCCGGTGCAAAACAGCATTGTCTACGTAGAGGCGCTGCATACGTTTAAGATTCCATGTGAACTTCATTTATACCAATCCGGCGGACATGGCTACGGGCTGGGGCGGTCGAACAATACGGAATCCACCTGGCCGGAGGCTTGCAGTCGGTGGCTGAAGGCAAGAGACTTCTAAAGTCACATCAAGTCAAGCCCCATATCCTGTAGCCGAGGTCCATGACCTCGGTCCGCGATCACGGATCGCGGCTACACCTGTCGGTACCGGCCACTCAATCGCCTAAAAGGCGATTTCCTACACGAAATCCTGCACGGTTTTTGTGACGGCCTCGATGGCGGCGAGGTCGGCATCGGGCGGAACGCCGTGGCCGAGGTTGAAGATGAAGCCATCGCGTCCCTTCATTTCGTCCAAAAGCTTGCGGGCTTCCGCGGCTGCAGCTTCCGGTTTGGCGTTCAAGACGGCGGGATCGAGGTTGCCCTGCACCGCGACGTTGTCCGGCAGGCTGTCAGCCGTTTCCCTCAGGTCGATGCTCCAGTCGATTCCCTGCACATTGGCACCGGTCCGGACGACTTCGTCCCAGTTGTGGTGGACGTTGCGCGCGAATGCAATGGTTGGGACTGTGCCGTCGATCGCGTCGACGATCTGCTTCATCCACTTTCCGGAAACTTCCCAGAAGAGGTTAGGCGAAAGCGTTCCGCCCTGGCTGTCGAAGAGTTGGATGACGTCGGCGCCAGCGTCGATCTGGGCCTTGACGTAAACAATGGTGGCTTCGGTGATTTTTTCGAGCAGTTGCTGGCAGAGGGCGGGCTCGGAATAGAGCATGGCGCGCGAGCGGGTGTTTTCGCGCGAGCTGCCGCCCTCAATCATGAACGAGGCGAGCGTCCACGGCGAACCGGCGAAGCCGATGATGGCGCGCTCGTCACCGAGTTCCTTGCGGGCCAGCTTGATGGCTTCGGGGGTGTAGGCGATGTGATCCATGACGTGGCTGGGATCGAGCTGGTCGACGTCGGCTTTCGAGTTGAGTTCGAAGTCCATCCGAACGCCGCCTTGGTCGAGTAGTTCGTATTTCTGGCCCATGGCTTCGGCGATCACGAGGATGTCGGAAAAGACTACGGCGGCGTCGTAGCCAAAACGGCGAACGGGCTGGAGGGTCACTTCGGCGGCCAGCGCCGGATCCTGCACCAGCTCGGTAAAGCGGTAGCCTTCCTTGAGCTTGCGGTATTCCGGAAGGGAGCGCCCGGCTTGGCGCATCATCCAGATCGGGGGGCGGACGTTGGCCTCGCAGCGGCAGGCACGCAGGAAGCGTTCTCGGCAGGTAATAGATTGTTCATTCATAGGCGAACATTTATGCCATAGGCGATAATAGCGATCAATTCATAAGCACATTATTGATTTCGTGCGAGGAACCGGCCGCCGCGCTGGTTCGAGTGTTTCCCGTCGATCAGAGAATGGATGCCGTTGACGATGACGTGGCGCATGCCTTCGGATAGCTGGTGCGGGTGGGCGTAGGTCGTGTTTTCTTTGATGGCGGTGGGGTCGAAAACAAGAATGTCGGCCGCATAGCCCTCCTTCAGCAGGCCGCGTTTCTTGAGGCCGAACTGTGCGGCGGGCAGACCGGTCATTTTATGAATGGCTTCAGGCAGCGGAACAGTCTTGCCGTCGAGCGCCCATCGCAGAAAACGGGTGTGGCTGCCGTAGGCACGCGGATGCGGGTGGTCCGTGCTGAGCGGTCCCCATGGGGCGCGCATGGAACCATCGGAGCCGAGCGAGACATAGGGTTCGGCCAGCACCCGCCGCAGATTTTCCTCCGACATGCTGAAAAAGACGCCGCCGGTTTTCAGGTCGTCCCGGTCGATCAGGTGCAGGAAGGCATCGACAGTCGCCATGCCGAGGGATTCGGCCACCTCCGGCAGGTATTTTCCCTTGAACGCCTCGAACTGCGTGGAACCGACCATTACATTGTCCCAGTAGTCCGCCGGCTTGTCGTCGAATTCGGCTCGGAGCTTTTTGCGTGTTTCCGGATCGCGGATGCGGTCGAGGATGGCCGGGCGCCCGCCATAGGTTGCCCATTGCGGCAACAGGATATCGAGATCCGTGCTTCCAGCGGTGTAGGGATAGCGGTCCGAGCCAATAGGGATGCGCTTTTGTGCCGACCGGATTTTCTCGAAGACGGCATCGATTTTTTCCCAGTTGATTTGGCCTGATGCTTTGAGGTGGGAAATCTGAAGGCGTGCGCCGGAGCGTTCAGCGATGTCGATGGCTTCGTCGATGGCTTCCAGCAGCTCGCCGGATTCCGAGCGCATGTGTGTAGTATACAGGCCGCCGCGTTGTGCCACCACTTTGCAGAGCTCTATGATTTCCTCGCGCGGGACGGCGGAGCCGGGGGGGTAGGCAAGGCCGGAGCTGAGTCCGATGCCGCCCTCGTCGAGCGCGCGTTCCAGCTCCTTCTTCATATTCTGCAGTTCATCCGATGTTCCGCCGCGCGGTTCATAGCCGCAGATGCCGGCGTGCAGGGTGTTGTGCCCAATCAGCAGGGCGGCGTTGATCGCGGGTTGGATTGAGTCGTAGAGCTCGCGGTATTCCGCAACGGTTTTCCAGGACAAGGGGGTCTGGAAGCTGGCGGTATGTTCGCCATGCCGTACAGCGTCCAGCTGTGAACACCAGTCGGACGGCATTTTATAGGAGCCGTTTAGTGGTGCCGCCGAGGCCCCACAGTTTCCGCAGATTTCCGTGGTAATACCCTGATAGATTTTGGAGGCGGCGGACGGCTCGATCAGTAGGTAGGTGTCGGAATGCGAATGGGTATCGATAAATCCTGGGCAAACCACCATTTCGCCTGCATCGATCGTATTTTCGGCGGAATAGGCTGAAAGTTCGCCCATTTTTGTAATTACAGAATTGCTAATGCCTATATCGCAATGAAATGCGTCATTCCCCGCTCCGTCCAACACCAATCCATTCACCAATTTAATATCGAATTCCATGCGCCAACCTTATCTGAAAACCGGGAAAATAAGAGCAAAAACGGGAAAGATGAAGACTGTAGGTCCGGTATAGTACAAATATGTATAAACAAATAAAAAACAAACAAATATGGTTTATGCTAGTGATTACTATCAAATGTGTAAAAATATATCATATTTCGTAACATGTTTAATATAAACGCATTGAGTCTTGATAGTGCTGGTGTTGGCCGTGCGTTGGCACACCTGTTGCAATAGGGGGCCGCGTAGTCTCGAACATGGTGTTCGTACTGGAAATAGAAAGAAAACCTCAGTGGAGGATGTATTAATGAAAAAAATGAAGTGGATGAAAATTCCGGCACTGCTCGCGATTGCGTTGGTGCTGGGTATGGCGACTCCTGCGATGGCGCAGGAAGAGGTGTTCGACGCGGCGTCCAGTGCCGGCGAAATCTCGTATGCTATTGATAATATGTTCCTGATGATCGCAGCTGTACTGGTGCTGTTCATGCAGGCCGGTTTTGCGATGGTGGAATCCGGGTTCAACAGTGCCAAGAACACGGTAAACATTCTGTTTAAGAACATGATGGACCTGTGTCTGGGCATGATCCTGTATTTCGTGATCGGCTATGGATTGATGTATCCGGGTGATGGAAACGGATTCCTGGCTTTTGGACAGTTTGGCATTGGCGGTATTGGCGCCGACGCGGCCGAAGCGGGTGCATTGGCACCGCAGGTTGACTGGTTGTTCCAGGTTGCCTTCGCGGCTACAGCGGCCACGATCGTATCGGGTGCGGTTGCCGGTCGTCTGAAATTCGGGGCCTATTTGGTGTACAGCGCTATTATTACCGCCTTCATCTATCCGATTTCCGGCTACTGGAAATGGGGCGGCGGCTGGCTCGACCAGATGGGTTTCTATGATTTTGCCGGTTCGCTGGTTGTACATGCTGTTGGTGGTTTTGCCGCTTTGGCTGCGGCCATCGTACTCGGACCTCGTATCGGCCGCTTCAGCAAGGATGGCAAGTCCAAGGCCATGCCCGGGCACAACCTTCCTATCGCAGCCCTCGGTGTATTCATTCTGTTGATCGGCTGGTTCGGGTTCAATCCCGGTTCGCAGCTTGCGATCGTTGGCAAAGGCAATACCGACGCGGTTATGTTGATTGCGGTTAACACATTGCTTGCGGCGGGTGCTGGCGGAGTACTTGCCATGCTCACCACCTGGATCATTCACAAGAAGCCCGACCTGACCATGGCGGCTAACGGCGTGCTCGGCGGTCTGGTAGGCATCACGGCCAACTGCGACGGCGTAACCAATGTGGAATCCATCATCATTGGCGCGGTTGCCGGTATTCTGGTTTGCGCCGGCGTCAAGCTACTCGACGCGCTCAAGATTGATGACACCGTCGGTGCCTTCCCTGTACACGGTCTTTGCGGCGTGTGGGGCGGTATCGCTGTAGCGATCTTTGGGTCCTATGACGGATGCAGTTCCCAGGCCATTGGCGAGTACGGTAACTGGGTTGCCCAGATCGTTGGCTCGCTCGCCATCCCGGTATGGGCTTTCGCTACCATGTTCATCCTGTTCTCCATCCTGAAGGCCGTTGGCATGCTGCGGGTCAGCAAGGACGAAGAACTGCGCGGCCTCGATATCGGTGAACACGGCGAAGAAGCCTACAACGGCTTCCAGATCTTCACCACCAACTAGCAACCAGGCTGAAGCATAAGGAGAAACTATCATGAAACTGATTATTGCATACATACAGCCGGAACAGCTCAGCGACGTGAAGCAGGCGCTGTACGAGAAGGAAGTCTACAAAATGTCGATCACCAACGCCATGGGCTGTGGCCAGCAGAAAGGCTACCACGAAACCTACCGCGGTGCGGACATCGAAGTCAACCTGCTCAAGAAGGTTCGCATGGAGATCGCCGTGAACGACGACTTTGTCGATACCACCGTAGAGGCGCTCATCAAGGGAGCCCGCACCGGCAACATCGGCGACGGCAAGATCTTCCTCCTCGACCTGCCCGAATGCATCCGCATCCGGACCGGCGAAAAGGGAGCGGAGGCCATTGGCTAGGAATTAAGAACTGGAGGCCGGGTGCCCGTGCGATTTCCTTACGCATCCTCGAGGAACTTAATCGGGGCCCGGCTTCCGAATAAATCGGACAAGAATCAAAACACAAATAGCAAACAGAAGGAGAAAAAAATGAAAAAGATGATTATTACAACGATGGCTGCCGGACTGGTTGCCGCTGTAGCTTCCGCTGAAGTGGGCGTAACCATGGACTTCGCGAGTGCCTACGTGTTCCGCGGCACTACATTCAATGACGGTGCCGTCATTCAGCCGGGCATCGAAGCCGCGGGCCTCGGACTGCCGGAAGAATTCGGTTCGGCGTCTGTAGGAGTCTGGGGAAACATTGACGTGGACGATCCTTATGATGGCGGACAGCAGACCTCGCAGTTCTCGGAAGTTGACTGGTATGGTTCCTATAGTTTGCCGGCAATGGTCGATGGATTGGACCTGTCCGTTGGATACTGCGAATATACTTATCCGCTGAACGGCGGATCTGCCGACAAGGAAGTCAGCGTCGGCGCTGGATACGAGATCGCAGGGGTCTCTCTTGGTGCCACCGTCTACAAGTTGATCGGTGGAGCATTTGTGGGCGACACCTGGTATGAAGTCGGTGCTGGATACAGCCTGGATATTGCAGATGCCCTCTCAGCCGGTGTATCGGCCGATGCCCGTTTTGTTGATTCGGTTACCGGTGAAACCGGGTTCAACGACTACACCGTCGGTGCGGATGTAAGCTATGCGCTCAGCGAGGTGTGGGGCATTGGTGCATCGGTCACCTACATTGGACAGGGTGATGATGACGTTCTGCCTGATGCTAATGGAGCCTATGATGTTGACGTTGTCGGCATGCTGAGCCTTGCTGCATCCTTCTAAGGATTCCTCCCTCAAGTAACTCGGACGCTCTCCGCCTCGGCGGAGGGCGTTTTTTTGTGATTCTAGGCCAGCCGGTTTCGATAGTCCTGATAGCCGAAGCGGCGGATGATCTCGATCTGCCCATTGCGCAGGATGGCGATGTCGGGGTGTTGGATCCCGTTGAAGAAGGTGGTCTTGACCATCGAGTAGTGGGCCATGTCGCCGAAGACCAGCCGGTCGCCGGGCTGTAGCGGTTCGTCGAAGGAATAGTCGCCAATCACATCGCCTGCCAGACAGCTCATGCCCGCCAGTTGATAGGTATACGGCTTATCGCCGGCGTCACCCGCCGGATGGTCGAGCGGTTCAAACAGATCGTTCCCATCAAGCTTTGCGATCACGGGGCGATAGGGCATTTCCAGCACGTCGGGCATGTGGCAGGTGCAGGAGAGATCTAAAATCGCGATCGCTCCGTCGTTGTCAATAATGTCGAGCACGGTCGCAACCAGCACGCCGGCATTGAGCGCCACGGCTTCGCCGGGTTCCATGATCACCTGGACATCATACTTTGCCTTGAAGTCGTTGATCAGCTTGACCAGGAGTTCGAGATCGTAGTCGTCACGCGAAACGTGGTGCCCGCCACCAAAATTGACCCATTCCATCTGCGGGAGGAATTCTCCAAACTGGTCTTCGACCGCTTTGAGCGTAGTCGCCAGGTCGTCCGAGTTCTGTTCGCAAAGCGTGTGGAAGTGAAGACCGGAAATGCCATTGAGGGATTGGCCTTCAAAATCCCGCCGCCGGATACCGAGGCGTGATTTCGGTGAGCATGGATCGTATATGGCGTGGGCCGGATCCTGCGTGGAGCATTCGGGATTGATGCGCAGGCCGAATTTGAGCCCTTCCTTGAGCTGCGGCCGGTAATGATCCAGCTGCGCAAAGGAGTTGAAATCGATCTCGTTGCAGAGCGTTAGCAACTCGGCAAAGTCGGCATCGGAATAGGCGGCCGAAAAGGCGTGCACCTCGCCGCCGAATTCCTGCCGGCCGAGCCGGGCTTCCCACGGCGAGCTGGCGCAGACTCCGTCGAGATATTCGCGGATCATCGGGAACAGTGGCCAGCAGGCAAATCCCTTGAGCGCGAGCAACACCGTGCAACCGGTACGTTCCTTGACCGAGGCCAGTATTTCGCAGTTACGCCGCAGACGATCTTCGTCGATGATGAAGGCAGGTGTATTCATGGTATTATGATTTCCGTGTGAGAGCATACTGTTCGGCAATCTTCATTCCGTCGAGCGCGGAGCTGACGATGCCGCCGGCATAGCCCGCGCCTTCGCCGCAGGGGAAGAGTCCTTTTACGCCAGTCGATTGGCCGCCATCGTCGCGCAGGACGCGGACCGGACTGGAACTGCGGGTTTCGGAGGCGTACAGGATGGCTTCGTCGATTGGTGTGCCGTTCAATTCCTTCAGCATTTTCGGAATGGCCGAGAGTAGCGTATCGGAAACGAAGTCCGGCAGGATATCCTGTAGCAAGGCGGGGACGGCGCGGGTGCAGGAGCGGTCGTTCGGCAAATCGCCGGAGCGGCCTTCCAGAAAATCGACCAGACGCGCGGCGGGCAGGCCGTAATTGGATCCGCCGGCGACGAAGGCTTTCTTCTCCATGGCTTCCTGAAAAGCAATGCCGCCGAGTACATCGTCGGTCGGGAAGTCGTCGGTTTCAACCGGAACAAGAAAGGCGGCGTTGCCGAACGGTTCGGCGCGGGCGGACAGGCTCATCCCGTTGGTGGTGAGCAGGCCTTCCGACGAGGCACAGGAAATAACCTGACCGCCGGGGCACATGCAGAAGCTGTAGCAGCGCCGCGCGTGGTTTTCCTCCTTGCGGGTCAGCTTGAAGCTGGCGCTTCCGAGCTGCGGGAGATTGGCCCATTTCCCGTATTGCGCGGTGTCGATTCGGTGCTGCGGAATTTCGAGGCGGACGCCGACCGCGAAGGGCTTGACTTCGAGCGGTACGCTATGCTGGGCCAGCAGGGCATATACATCGCGCGCGCTGTGACCGGTAGCGAGGAAGCAGGCGTCGGTTCGAATCTCTTTGCCGGAAACCGTAATACCGCGCAGTACGCCATTTTCAATGTGCAGCCCTTCAAGGCGCGAGTTGAAAGCGCACGCTCCGCCCAGCTCCCAAATGCGTTTGCGGATTGCAGGAATAATATGCGAGAGATCGTCGGAGCCAATATGCGGCATGGCGTCGATTAAAATGTCGGATGTTGCCCCGCAGGACACGAGCGTTTCAAAAAAGCGGCGAATGCGGGCGCGATCCTTGGAGCGCGCGGTCAGCTTGCCATCGGAAAAGAGGCCCGCGCCGCCTTCGCCGTAGAGCACGTTGCTTTCGGTGTCGAGCGTGCCGTGTTTCCAGAAGGCGGCAACCTGTTCTTCCCGATCTTCCGTTTCGGCGCCGCGTTCAATCAGCAACGGTTTGTGCCCTGCCTCGGCCAGCGTCAGCGCCGCCATCAGTCCTGCCGGTCCGGCGCCGATGACCACAGGCGGTTGGTCTGAGGATAGAGGGGGAGGGGGGGAGAAGGGGGGAGGGGGAGCCGGCGCTTTTTCGATGCGGCCCGGTGTAGAGCTAAGGGGCCGACCCTGATAATCCAGTTCAATGGACAAAATATAGCACGGTGGCTGATTCTTTTTCCGGGCATCCAGTGAGCGCCGCAGGATTTCGATATTGGAAATCGCATCCACTTTGCAATGCAACTTGCGGCAGGCAACCTTGAGGACATCCGCATCGCTGTAGTTCAGGCGCACCGAAATCTGATGAATTCTTAGTCGCATGAAAAACTAACCAAGATCAATAACCGGGCCTTCGACAACCTTCCACGGCAGGCCGTATTGGTTGAGATCGTCCATGAATGGGTCGGGATCCATCTGCTCCATGTTGAAGACGCCGTTGCCGGACCATTTCTTCTCCAGAATCATCTTCGCGCCGATGAAGGCGGGGACGCCGGTGGTGTAGGAAATGGCCTGCGATTGCACTTCCTTGTAGCATTCCTGGTGGTCGCAGGTGTTGTAGACGACCACGGTCTTTTCCTTACCGTCCTTGAGGCCAGTCACCTGGCAGCCAATCCAGGTTTTTCCCTTGGTGCGCGGACCAAGCGAGGCCGGGTCGGGCAGCAACGCGCGCAGGAACTGCAATGGAACGATCTTCTGGCCCTGGAATTCCACTTCGTCGATGCGGGTCATGCCGACGTTGCCGAGCACTTCGAGGTGCTTGAGGTAGCTGTCGCCAAAGCTCATCCAGAAACGTGCGCGCTTCAAATGCGGGATATGCGTAGCCAGCGATTCCAGCTCTTCGTGGTACATCAGGTAGATATTGGGGTTTCCGATGTTTTCCGGAACCTGGAACGAATGCTTGACGGAAAGCGGGTCGGTTTCAATCCATTTGCCCTCTTCCCAGTAGCGGCCCTTGGCGGTGACTTCGCGGATGTTGATTTCCGGATTAAAGTTGGTGGCAAAGGGGTAGCCGTGATCGCCAGCGTTGACGTCGATGATGTCGATGTAGTGAATTTCATCGAGATGGTGCTTCTGGATATAGGTGCAGAAGACGGAGGTGACACCGGGGTCGAAGCCGCTGCCGAGCAGGGCCATGAGTCCGGCTTCCTTGAAGCGGTCGTGATAGGCCCACTGCCACTTGTATTCAAACTTGGCGGTGTCCTCCGGCTCGTAGTTGGCGGTGTCGAGGTAGGCCACGCCGGTTTCAAGGCAGGCGTCCATGATGTGCAGATCCTGATAGGGCAGGGCGACGTTGATCACCAACTCCGGACCGAACGACTTGATCAGCGCGACCAGTTCAGGCACGTTGTCGGCATCGACCTGCGCCGTCTGGATCGGACGGGAAAGCTGGGAAGCGATGGCATCGCACTTCGATTTCGTGCGGCTGGCCAGCATGATTTCCGAAAATACTTCCGGCAGCGCCGCGCACTTGTGAACCACCACGCCGCTGACTCCACCGGCGCCAATAATCAAAACCTTCGACATAATCATTCTCCACTAAAATTGAAGAGTCTTGATAGTCCGATTGCTCGTGAATTGCAATTCAATTGGTAGGGACGCGTGTGCTAGGGACGGACCGCCGGGCTGTCTGCGGCGCGCTCGGCGATCGCGCCCTACCTTGTGCGCTACCCGATGGCCGCGTCGATGGCGGACTGGATGCGCGCGATCAGTACATCGGCGGGTTCGAGGCCGATGGAGATGCGGATGAGGTAGCGCGAGGCGCCAGCGCTTTCGGCCCAGTCGAGTTCGTCGTAGTGAGCGATCAATACGAAGGGGCAGCACAGGCTGAAGCTGGTTCCAAGGTTGGGTCCCTTGGTGATTTCCAATGCATCATAGAATGTTTCCGTCACGCTGGGCGCATCCTTGAGCACGAAGGAGAGCAGGCCGCCGTAGCCGCCATCGGCTCGCCGGAAACGGTCATACATATCTTTGTCGGCAAGAGCAGGGTAGTAGACGGATTCTATCGCCGGATTATTGTTCAGGTATTCGGAAACCTTCAGAGCGGTCTTATTGATCTGCTCCACGCGCTTGCGATAGTCGCGCGAATCGATCTCCAGCTGGATAATATCGGACGGATGGAAGGCCTCCGGCTCATGGAGGTCCTTTAGTTGTTTCCGGAAGTGATCGGCAAAAGGGGCCTCGGGATTAATGATCAATGCGCCGCCCATGACATCGCTGGTGCCGGAGAAAAACTTGGTCAGGCTGATGGCCGTGACATCCGAAAGGGATAGCGTGTTCTGATTGATGCAGGCGCCGAGCGTTTCATCGATAATGATCGGAAAGTTGTACCGGTCGGCCAGTTCGCGGAGTTTCGGGAGATCGACGCAGGTGAGCAGGGGATTGGTAGGAAATTCGCAGAAAAGACCGCTGATCTTGGTTTTTCTGAGGTCTGCTTCCAGCTGCTTCAGGTCATCTTCGTGTCCGTTGGAATAAAATAGTGCACCTGCCCGATTGAACTTGTTCTGCAGTTTCAACGTGTCGCCGTAGGGAAATGCAAACTGAACGGTTGGTGCATCGAGGTTCAGGTTTCGGGCTGCAATGTAGGCGGCGTTGATTGCTGCCATGCCTGAGCAGAACAGATAGATGTTGTCCGGTGTGGTCCCCGTAAATTCAGCGACGCGCGCAATGACCTTTCGTTTCGCCATTGCGGCGTCGGGAAGGGGCGCGTTGTTCAGCAATGATTCGGCACAACGCGAGGAGATGCCTTCGCCGGCGTGTTGCCAGTATTCTTTTGCATGGTCGGTCAACGATTCCGGGAAGCTGATCAGTACGCAGGATGACTTCTCAATGTTGCGCAGAGCTATTTCAACACCCGCTGTGCTCAAGTCACAAAGATCACTAAGCTTTGAGTCCTTTGTGCCTTCGTGTTTTTTTTGATTTAAATAGGCTTTGCAGCGTTCCGCGGCTTTGCGGGTGGTGTAGATCTGGACGGCCTCGTCATTGGAGGTCTTAAACTTTTCAAACGCCGCCGCAACCAGCGGGTGATAGAAAAATCGCGGATAACCGAGTTGAAGCTGCTCCATGGTGACCGGATCGCGCTCCTCGTAGCCGACGACATCCTGCCATCGGGGCAGGCACATGGAGATGGCGTGCTTCGCATTCGGGATCGGTTTGCCCAGGTCCTCGGCGCGGCAGAGCGGATGGTTGCGTAGTGTTTCCTGCGGCATCGGGCTAAAGGTTGTTCAAAGAGGTTTGGATGTCATCGATCAGATCGTCGGCGTCCTCGATGCCGACGGAGAAGCGCACCAGCCCGTCGGAGATACCAACCGCTTCGCGTTCGGCTTTCGGGATCGACGCATGGGTCATTGATGCCGGGTGGCAGATGAGCGATTCGATGCCGCCGAGGCTTTCAGCCAGCGAAAACAGCTTGAGATTGGATACGAACTTTACCACTTGATCGAGCGATAGATCGAACAGCACGGTCACGATTCCGCTACCGCCGCGCATCTGCTTCTTCGCCAGCTCATGCTGCGGGTGCGACGGCAGGAAGGGGTATCGGACCGTTGTCGTGCAGTCGAGCTTTTCAAGGGATTCTGCAACCTTGAGCGCGTTTTGCGCATGCCTTTCCATCCGCACGCCGAGTGTCTTGATACCGCGCGAGATGAGCCAACAGTCGAACGGCGACGGATTCAGCCCGACCGCATTCTGGGCAAAGATCATTTTTTCGTTCCACTCGTCCGAGTTCGTACAGACCACGCCGCCGAGGCAGTCGGAGTGGCCGTTGATATATTTGGTCGTGCTTGAAAGGCTGAGATCGGCGCCGAGCGCGAGTGGATTCTGGAAATAGGGCGAGGCAAAGGTGTTGTCCACTAGCAACTCGGTGCCGGCGTCGTGGGCGGCTTGG
>JBNKSB010000021.1:0-6225 GCA_050297095.1 Pontiella sp.
GCAATCCTCGTTGCAATGGGTGCCGAGCCGCTGGACATCGACACCTTCCTGCCGCAGGTCCAGGAGGCAGCCGACTACCTGCGTCCGTTCATTTGCGACACCATTCCGCTCTTGAACGAAGCCGTGCAGAACAACGATGAAATCCTCTTCGAAGGCGCGCAGGGCGTCATGCTCGACGTCGACTTCGGCACCTACCCCTTTGTGACCTCGTCTAGTACCGGTGCTGGCGGCGCTCCGGCCGGATCCGGCGTTCCGCCTAACGCCATCGACCGCGTGATCGGCATCGTGAAGGCCTACACCACCCGCGTCGGCGAAGGCCCCTTCCCGACCGAACTGCACGATGAAATGGGCGCGCACATCGCCAAGGTTGGCCACGAATTCGGCGCCACTACGGGCCGTCCGCGCCGTTGCGGCTGGTTCGACGCCGTCATCGCCCGCTACTCCGCCATGGTCGGCGGCATCAACGAATGGGCGCTAATGAAGCTCGACGTGCTCGACGCCGTGGAAACCATCAAGGTCTGCGTAGCTTACGAAGTCGACGGCGAACGTATCGAAAACGTACCGGCCAGCATCCGCAAACTGGAACGCTGCAAGCCGATCTACGAGGATTTCAAGGGCTGGAACTGCCCGACCACCGAATGCACCAGCTGGGACGAACTGCCCGAGCAGGCCAGGAAATATGTCTCGTACCTTGAAGAACTGACCGGTGTAAAGGTGTCGATCCTCTCCGTCGGCCCCAAGCGCTCCAGCACATTGCTTCTTGATAGATAACCGCAGAAATCGCGGAATGGCGCTAAAAAGCGGAAGAACGATAGGCAGAATGATTTTGTGGCAAAATGATTTAAAAACCCGATCGGGAAGAATTATTCTGTCACTCAATTATTCTGTCTAATTAAATTCTATGAGCGTTGATCTCCAGAGCCTTGAAAAGATTCCCCGCCACGTAGCCCTCATCATGGACGGCAACGGGCGCTGGGCAAAGGAACGGGGTCTGTCGCGAATCGAAGGGCACAAGGAAGGCGCGCAGTCGGTGCGCGCCGTCTTGCGTGCCGCCGCCAACGCCGGCGTCGAGTTTGTCACCGTCTATGCCTTCAGCACCGAAAACTGGAAGCGCCCGCCGCAGGAAGTCGACAGCCTGATGAAACTGTTGATCAGTTCGCTCAACGCCTATGAGCAGGAGCTGCACGACAACAAGATCCGTTTGCGCATCATGGGCCAGTTCGAGCGGCTTCCCCTGCCCGTGCGGATGCGTCTGCAAAAGACCATCGATGCCACTGCACAATACACCGACCACACCTTCATCATTGCGCTGAGCTACGGTTCGCGCACGGAAATTGCCGAAGCCGCCAAACAGATCGCAACCGAAGCCAAGGCCGGCAGGCTTGATCCGAAAAAGATCGATGAACAAACCATTGCCGATCATCTCTATCTTCCGGATGTGCCCGATCCAGAGCTGATGATCCGCACCAGCGGCGAACTGCGACTCAGCAACTTTTTGTTGTGGCAACTCTCCTACTCCGAGTTCTACATTACCGATACGTTCTGGCCGGATTTTCGCGAGGAACAGTTCTACGATGCCCTAGCTGCGTTCAACGGACGTGACCGACGATACGGCGGAGTAAAATAAATAGAAACGGGTTTTAGCATGGACAAGAAACGGATCATCATAGGCCTCTCGATCGCAATGGTACTCACCATTTTGATGTGCGCCATACCGTCAGGCAATACGATCTGCCTGATCGCCTTGCTGGCGATTGGCGGCGTTGCTACATGGGAGTTCTTCAACCTGCTGACCGCCGGCGGTTTGACCGCATCCAAAAAATGGGGGACCACCGCAGGGCTCGTATTCGTTACCGCGACGTGGTTCTACATGTGCGAAACCAAAAGCCTTGCATTCATGACCCAGACACTTCCGCCCGATACCGTGCTGTGGTCCATTATGCTGGCGGCGGTGGTTTCTATCTTTTTCCGGATCCTTGCCTATTCGGACATGCGCAATGGACTTGAAAACGCCTTAGGAACTCTGCTGGGCGTGATGTATGTCCCCTTCCTTTGGAGCTTCTTTATCCGCGTCTTCCTCAGCGGAAATATCGATAAACCAGCCTGGGCAGCCTTCTACTTGATACTCTGCACCAAGATGTCCGATGCCGGCGGCTATTTCATTGGCACCCGTTTCGGCAAGACCAAGCTGTCTCCGGTCATCTCGCCTAAGAAGAGCTGGGAAGGGCTGGGTGGCGGCGTGGTCTTCTGCCTCGTTATCAACCTCGTGTGGTTGCTGTTCTCCGACGGAAGGCTGGGAAGCTTCGAGTTTGGATTCGCCGATGCCGTCACCCTGGCCGTGCTGATCCCCCTCGTTGGAACTGCCGGCGATTTAGTGGAATCAATGTTCAAGCGTGCCGTCGATGTTAAGGATTCCAACACGATGGTCTACGGACTGGGCGGCATTCTTGATATGATCGACAGCATCCTGTTTACCGCACCCCTGCTCTACATCTACATGAAATTCGCTCTCGTTGACTAATTCACGTTATCAATTCACATTCACGCACCACCCTAGGAAGTCTCCATGCTCGAAATCCTTTATATTATCGTAATGATGCTTTTCCTTTTCGGCATCACCATTTTTGTCCATGAATGGGGCCATTTCATTGTCGCCCGCAAGCTCGGACTGGTGGCCGAAACCTTCTCGATCGGCATGGGTCCGGCGATCTGGAAAAAGGAGATCGACGGCGTGGTCTACAAGATCGGAGCCTTTCCCATCGGGGGCTATGTCTCCCTACCCCAGCTTGACCCTGAAGGCATGGAAAAGGTGCAGGGTGAAAACGAAGCCGACCGCCAAGAGCTACCCGAAGTTTCACCATGGAAAAAGATCGCCGTGGCTTTCGCCGGCCCGTTGTGCAACATCATTTTCGGGATCGCCCTCGCCTGGGTTGTCTATCTCGCCTCCGACCTCCCGACCATGGAAGAACAGCCGGCCATCATCGGATATGTCGACCCTGACAGTGCCGCCTACAATGACGGCATCCGTACCGGCGACGCGATTATCCAAGTAAACGGAAAACCGGTTTCCAACTGGATGGAATTCATGGTCGAAGGCCTGCTCGGCGGCGACCAGCAAATGAATATCAACGTAACTCTGGAAAACCAGGGGGAGCAACGAAAGCTTGCGATTCAAACGGTTGATCCGGAAAAACACAACGGCCAGATCATCGAAGGGGTAGAGCAGGCCATACCCTGTTTACTTGGTGCCGTGACCAAGGACTCCCCCGCAGAGCGGGCCGGCCTCAAGGCCAACGATATCGTTATCGGCTTCGATGGTGTTCCCGTAACAGACTGGACCCAATTTACCGACCTGGTCCAGACGACATCGAACAGAACCGTCAGCATTAAAGTCCGGCGTGGCGAATCAACGTTTTCTTCCATGATCACTCCCGAATACAGTGAGCAGCATGAACGGATCATGGTTGGGGTTGGCTTGGGCTATTTCCGCTCAAAACCCATGGACCAGATCAAGAGCGACGCCTTCATGGTTTTCCGCGTGCTCAAGGGGCTGGTCACGCCCAAGGAATCCGGAAAGGTGGCAAAGAGCCTTCAAGGCCCTGTGGGTATCTTCAAAATTCTGTGGAATGCCCTGCAGATCGGTTTCGTTGCTGCCCTCGGTTTTGTCCGGCTCATCAACATCAACCTAGCGGTACTTAACCTGCTTCCGATACCCGTACTGGATGGTGGGCACATCTGCTTTGCGTTGTGGGAGGGTATTACGCGCCGGAAGATCCCGACTAAGGTGATCACCACCCTCGTCCAGATTTTTGCCATTCTTTTGATCGGCGCAATGATTTTCCTCTCGTGGCGCGACGCCGGAGGGGAACGGCTCATCAAGAAGCTGCGGAAAGCGCCCACCGAACAGGTGGAGAATCCGCCGCAAACCAAGGCCCCTGTGCCGGAAGAGCCGCAAAACGACGAGTAGCGAATACCGCAAGGAAAGATCCTTCTGGATTCGACATTTCTTGTCCCGTATTCAATATTCCGCTTCATGAAACGGGTCTACAAGAAGCAGTCGCTGTTCGACCTGAAACAGCTCGGAACGTTGGCATTCGCCGCGTTTGTGGTGTATGTCGCGTTCAAGATCCTAACCCCGCCGAGTGAAGATCTGGAACGAATCACTTCGCCGGATGGCACCAAGACCGCCCGTCTGCGCCAGTATTTCTACTACAACAACCAGCCCTCCTATAAGGTCTACTACCGGCAAACGGAAAAAACCGCATGGCTGGGTCTGTACCATCTGCCGGCCTACACCAATCTTCCGCCCGAATCTGCCGAACCATCCCTCGAGTGGAGCGACGACTCCCGCCGGCTCGACTTCATGATGAATGGCACCTCTATCTGGCATCACGCCTTCACCGAAAAGTAGGACGAGCATCCTGCTCGATCAACATCGACGATATAGGGACACAGCGCCCGACCAACGAATTACTGCCGACCCTGTATAAGGAGGGGCGCGTAGCCCTTTTCTCGTCGTGTACCGGTGCCGTGAATATCCGGCGCAATCATTCGCCACAAAATAAATCTCCCGGAAGTCCGTTATTAAAACAGAACGGGGAAAAAACAAGGAGACACCAACCATGAAAATGAGAATTAAAACCCTGGCAGTTTTAACCGCCATCGCATCCAGTGCAATGATTGCCGGCGCTCAGGAACAGATGCCGAAGCAACAGAACGGTCCCAAACCAACTGAATTCAAATGCCCGGTTTGCGGCAGCCCATGCGTCAGCAAGGCCGATATCATTAAGCAAAGCCATAAACGCATGAAGGCCCGTGCCACCAAGGCCGGACAGTCGGATGGCGCAGCCATGGGCAACCCACGTTCAGCCCAAGGAGACCAACCGTTTATCCGGGAAAAGCTCCAGAAACGAGCCATGCGATTCGACCTTGACGGCGACGGGCAACTCTCGAAAGCGGAACGCGCCGCTCTACGGGCCTACAGAACCGAGCTCCGCAAGGAACGGGCTGGACCTCCGGAAAACCGCAAAGGATCCCAACCGCCAGTAGAATAACAGTCGCAAAGGCGGCAAAAATAAAAAAGGACACCGTTTTAGGTGTCCTTTTTTGCCACAGCAGGTGGGACTCCTCACTCCAGAAAGTAGTTGTAGTCGCGCGCTTCCTTGCTTTCGATGACTTCCATGGCATCCTCGGAACTGATGGCTGCCACGAGGCGGGTCCGGATGGCGTCATCCCGCACCATGGCCGAGAGACTGGCCAGCACCTTGAGATGCAACGCGGCGTGCTCCTGCGGCGTGACGATCAGCATAATCAACCGGACCGGCTCCCCGTCGGGCGAATCAAAATCGACACCGTCACGCAGGATACCCATCACGCCTTGAATTGCGGGCCCCTTTTCAATTCGGCCATGCGGCAGGGCGATGCCTTTTCCCATGGCTGTGGATACCTCTTGTTCACGGGTCACGATTGATTGATACAGCTCCTCCTGAGTGATGTGCTCCACCCGGTGCGTCCTCATGAGAAAGGCCACGAGTTGGCGGATGGCATCCCACTTATCGAGCGCCTTCAGGTCGACCATGATGAACTCTTCGGCCAGAAATTCCACCAACCGCTGCCGGTCTCGATTAGCCTCTCCGGAACGGGCCAATGCCGCCTTGGTGCAAAACGGCCCGGCGATTTCCGCAATCGTGACGCCCGCAAGAATAATGGCGCTCACCGTTTGCTTCACCTCGTCCGGGATATAGGCATCGTTCCCCAACAGAATCACCAAACCAATGGCAATACCCGACTGCGGATAAAGGGCGTAGGACATGTTTTGCCAGATGCGCGACGAACACTTTCCCAAAAGCCCGCCCAAGGCGGAACCGATGCTTTTGCCGAGTACGCGGGCGAGAATGTAGACCAAGGCCAGCAACCCGACCGAAAGCATCGCATCGATATGGAGCGAGACGCCGGCCAGAGTGAAGAAGCAGACGTAGAGGATTGGTTCCAAGGGCACGAGGGTCGTGAGCTGGCGTTCAGCCACCTGCGAGCTGTTGCCCAGATAGACGCCGAAGAAGAGGTTGACGAGCAACGGACTTAGCTGAAGGTAGGCGGCCATCCCATCCAGCAGCATGATGGCCAGCAGAATGGTGGTAAAGTCGTGGAGCTTCGGTTTGCTGACCGCGATCTTGGTGATCCAGCCCGTACCGACGCCGAGGACCAGCGCTCCGGTCAAGTGGTAGG
>JBNKSB010000022.1:0-4577 GCA_050297095.1 Pontiella sp.
CCGGCGATAAAACGCTGGCTGAAAAGTATGATGTCTTTAAGGAGTCCGGTGGAGCGCGAAAGGCAAGTTATATTATTGAGACGGTGGAACACTCCGACGATGCCCTGCGCGGACCGCTCAAGGTTGAGTTCGTCGGCGTGAAGGGGAAAGCAAAGTTTAATACCTTCGAGGTGATTGACACATCCGGCGAACGGGTCGTTTTTTTCGGTGCCACGGAAATTGCCGATCCTTTTGCTACGGAAGCCACTAAGGTTCCGGAAATTGAAGAGCCAGCCATCTGGCGTAATCCCGATCATCCGCTGGAAGCGCGGATCAAGGATCTGATCCGCAGAATGTCGTTTGCCGAAAAGGTGGCGCAACTGCAGGATGACGCACCGGCCATTGAACGCCTCGGGCTTCCGGCGTATCGCTATTGGAATGAAGCGCTGCATGGCGTGGCGAACAACGGCATTGCCACCGTCTTCCCTGAACCGGTCGGCATGGCCGCTACCTGGAATCCCGCGCTGATGCGTGAAGAAGGCCGGGTGATCGGCATTGAAGGGCGCGCCAAGCATAATGACTATGCCTCGAAAAACGGTGGAAACTCCAAGTGGTGGACCGGCCTGACCTTCTGGACGCCGAACATCAACATTTTCCGCGATCCCCGCTGGGGCCGCGGCCAGGAAACCTATGGCGAAGATCCGTATCTGGCGGCGGAGATGAGCATCGAGTTTATCAAGGGCATGCAGGGCGATCATCCCGACTACATGCTGTCGATGGCCTGCGCCAAGCACTATGCGGTGCATAGCGGTCCGGAGCGCTCCCGCTACCGGTTCAATGCTGACCCATCCGAACGGGACCTGTACGAAATGTATCTGCCTCAGTTTGAGCGCGCTGTGCGCGAAGGAAAGGTCGGCGGCGTTATGAGTGCCTACAACGCGGTGTACGGCGTTCCGGCCAGTGCCAGCGCATTTCTGCTGACCGAACTGCTGCGCGATAAATGGGGCTTTGAGGGGTATGTAGTTTCCGACTGTAGTGCAATCGGAAATATCTGGAACGAGCAGCGAGGACACGGCTACGTGGAAACCCCCGAAGAAGCCGCCGCCGTTGCGGTTAAAGCCGGCTGCAATCTCTGCTGCGGCGGGGACTACAACGCGTTGATGAAGGCCGCTCAGCTGAAGCTGATCAGCGAAGATGAAATCGATCAGGCGCTGTATTATACCCTCTGGACCCGGTTCCGTCTCGGCATGTTTGATCCGGAGGATCGGGTTCCGTTTAACAAATATACCATCGAAGACAACGACACGCCGGAAAACGGTAAGGTGGCGCTGGACGTGGCTCGCCAGTCGATGGTGCTGCTGAAGAACGACGGAATTCTTCCGCTGGATCGCTCCAGGTATAAAACCATCGCCGCCATCGGTCCGAACGGGGCTTCTAAATCGATGCTGGAAGGTAATTATCATGGATCGGCCTCGCACCCCATTTCCATTCTGGACGGCGTTAAAATGCTGGCGGGACCGGATATCGAAGTGACCTCTGCACTGGGAAGCCCGGTACGGCTAGACAAGAGACAAGCCGCCTGGAGTGCGCAGGACAACGCCACGGAGCGTCCGGTGAACGAGCTGAAGGCGGAAGCGATTGCTTTGGCTGAAAAGGCCGACCTGATTATCTATGCAGGCGGGATTACGCCGGCGCAGGAAGGGGAAGGACTGGACCGCGATCAGATTGAGCTGCCGAGTGCGCAGCAGGATCTCGTGAAGGCGCTGTATGCCACCGGCAAGCCGATGGTCTTTGTCAACTGCAGCGGTTCGGCGGTGGCATTTCCCTGGGAAGCCGAACATCTCCCGGCCATCCTGCAGGCCTGGTATCCCGGCCAGGAAGGCGGACGGGCCGTGGCTGAAGTGCTCTTCGGCGAATTTAATCCATGCGGCCATCTGCCGATGACCTTCTACCGCTCCACCGACGATCTGCCGCCTTTTACCGACTATTCCTTTGCGAACCGGACCTATCGATATTTTAACGGCAAGCCGCTCTATGCCTTCGGGCATGGACTCAGCTATACCCGTTTCGATTACAAGGACGCGACATTGGCGGCCGACGTGGTGCCCGCCGATGGTACGATCAAGTTATCGTTATCCGTTGAAAATTCCGGAGAAATGGATGGGGGCGATGTGGTTCAGGTCTATTACCGCCACCTGAATTCGCACGTCGAGCAACCGAACAAGGTGCTGTGCGGATTTTCCCGGGTGGAGGTAGCTAACGGCACTTCCGAAAAAGTGACGCTGGAAATTCCAACCGAGCGCCTGCATTATTGGGACACCGAGACTAGGCAGTATGTGGTGGAGCCGGGCGACTATGAAATTCTGGTCGGTGCGGCATCAGATGATATTCGTATCACGCTGCCTGTAAAAATTAATCGATAAGTAGGAGGGGAGACTATGAATATAAGATATCTGAGATCACTGATTGTCTGTGCTGTACTGGGCGCGACCGCCTGGTGCGGTGCGCAGGAAAAGGTCATCCTCACGCCGCCGGCGCCGGACACGCCGCGGATCAACGGGCCCAACGTCTTCGGGGTACGGCCGGGGGCTCCGTTCCTCTATTCCATCCCGGTCACCGGAAAGCGCCCGATGAATTTCGGCGTCAAGGATCTGCCGGCCGGCCTGAAGGTGGATGCGGAAACCGGCCGGATTACCGGCAAGATTGCCAAGCCCGGTGAGTACACGGTGACGCTGGGGGCGAAGAACGCGTTGGGGACGGACACGAAGGAGTTCCGCATCGTGGTGGGGGACCAAATCGCGCTCACGCCGCCGATGGGCTGGAGCAGCTGGAACTGCTGGGGCGACGCGGTGAGTCAGGAAAAGGTGCTCAGCTCGGCGCGGGCGATGGCGGAAAAGGGGCTGCAGCAGCATGGCTGGACGTTTATCAATATTGACGACGGCTGGCAGGGCAAGCGCGGCGGAAAGCTTAATGCCATCCAGCCGAACAAGAAGTTTCCGGACATGAAGGAGCTTGCAGACGAGATTCACGGTCTCGGACTCAAGTTCGGGATCTACTCGGGACCCTGGCGCGGAACGTACGCAGGATATGTGGGCGGTTCCTCCGACAACAAGGACGGCACCTACGACTGGGTTGAAGACGGACACATCAATGAATTTTACAAACTCAAAACCCCCGACAACAAGCCCACCTGGGTCAACTGGACCTTCGGCAAGCATTCATTCGCCACGCAGGACGCCAAACAATGGGCGGAGTGGGGCGTGGACTATCTGAAGTACGACTGGTTCCCGAACGATATTCCGCACGTCGAGGAGATGGCCGATGCTTTGCGGGCAACCGGCCGCGATTTCGTCTACAGTCTGTCAAACAGCGGTATCTACGAAGACGCCGCCGAATACGCGCGCCTGTCCAACCTATGGCGCACGACCGGGGACATCAACGACAGTTGGAAGAGCATGAGCCAAAAAGGGTTTTCCCAGGACCGCTGGGCCGCCTATACCGGACCGGGCCACTGGAGCGATCCCGATATGCTGGTGGTCGGTATGGTCGGCTGGGGTCCCCACCTGCATCCGAGCAACCTTACGCCCGACGAACAGTATACGCATATCAGCCTCTGGTGCCTGCTTTCCGCGCCGCTCATCCTCGGGTGCGATCTCGCGCAGCTGGATGATTTTACGCTTTCGCTGCTCACGAACGATGAAGTGCTGTCTGTCAATCAGGATGCGCTGGGCCGTCAGGCTACGCAGTTCAGCAACGAGGACGGCCGGGTCGTCTATGCGAAGCGGCTTGAAGACGGCTCGTTTGCGGTCGGCCTGTTCAATCGGGGCGAATCCGAACAGACCATTGACGTGAAGTGGGGCCCGTGGGGCAATCTTCCGACAGCGAACGGCGGGGAAAAATATGTCGTGCGCGACCTCTGGCGGCAGAAGGACCTGGGCGAATTCCAGGGCAAATTTGAATCCAAGGTCGCCCCGCACGGAGTGGTGTTCGTGAAGCTCACGCTTGTGAAATAACCTTCTAAGTCGGAGTACGCAGCAGGAACGGGCTGTTTCTTTAAACAAGGAAACAGCCTGTTTCTTTATCAGCCCAATGCGGAAGAGAGCGACATTATTTCTTGGCCGGAAAAATACTCGAACGGCGCCTATAGTAATCGGGGCTGTTTCAGGCCCGGATCAGTTGTTACGACGCCGTGTTTGATGATCAACCCGAAAAATAGCAGCGTGCAAAAGAACAGAGGAGCAAGAATGAGGCAGTCATTCCAGATCAAGAGTCGGCGAAACACGGGAAGGCTGTTGTCCATGATACGTTTGGTTTTCTCTCTGTTTATCTGGGGCGTCATGATTAACGCAACCTTGGCCGCTCCGGTTCTGCTGAAGGAGGCGGCCCGGGATGCATACGGGGTGACCTGCAGGATGGAATCCGGACTCCTGCGGCTGCAGCTTTGCTCGGATCGGGCGGTGCGGGTCTTGTACACGCCGGAACAGGCGCTGCCGGATCTAGACAGCCTGGTGTTGCAGGAAACGATACCCGTTTCGTTCAAATTCAACGAGCAGGACGATGCCGTCACGGTTTCAACCGATAAAATGACCGTAGCGGTC
>JBNKSB010000023.1:0-4045 GCA_050297095.1 Pontiella sp.
ATACTGGTTTAGCTTGCGATGCAAGGTTCGGCGACTGATCCCCAGTTTTTCGGCGGCCTTGGTGCGGTTGCCTCCGGTCTTTTCCAGTGCCTGGACAATCATGCGTTTTTCCATTTCATCGACCGTAAGATCGGCATCGACACGCACTTCCCCGTTCCCATCAGCCTTTTCGCGAACCTGTGAGGGAATATCCTTCACATCAAGCACTTTTCCGCGCGCCAGCACCACCATCCGCTCCACCAGATTGCGCAGCTCGCGAATATTTCCGGGCCAGCCGTAGGCCGAAAGCATGTCGTAGGCCGCCGGCGTGAAGCCTTCGATCTGCTTGCCGTTTTCTTCGTTGAAAACGGCAAGATAGTGGTTGAGCAACAGTAGAATATCGTCTTGGCGGTCTCGCAGAGGCGGCAACGTGATGACCACGACGTAGAGACGGTAGAAGAGGTCTTCGCGAAAATCGCCCTGCTCCACCATGTCCTTCAGGTCGCGGTTGGTGGCGGCGATGAGACGGGTATCCACATCCACCGGCGTATCGCCGCCGACGCGCTCGATTTGCCGCTCTTCCAGTGCCCGCAGGATCTTCACTTGTACCGATGCGTCGATCTCGCTGATTTCGTCGAGGAAAAGTGAACCGCCGTCCGCTTTTTCAAATCGACCAACCCGCCGCTCCATGGCACCGGTAAACGCGCCCTTTTCATGGCCAAACAGTTCGCTCTCCAAAAGATTTTCCGAAAGAGCCGCGCAGTGTACTGCCACAAACGGCCCCTTGCTGCGCGAACTCAACTGATGGATCGCCTTGGCAACCAACTCCTTCCCGGTACCACTCTCCCCCTGGATCAAAACCGTCGCACGCGAAGCGGCCACCTGCCGGATGGTATCGAAAACCTCCTGCATGGCCGGCGAGCGCCCGATAATGTTTTCCAGACCATACTTGTCATCGAGCTGCACGCGGAGCCGCTCGTTCTCCAGTTCAATCTTTCTGGCTTTCAGTACCCGGCCGAGTACCAGCTCCAGCTTGTCGAGGTTGATGGGCTTGGTCATGAAATCAGTGGCGCCTTGCTTCATCGCCTCGACCGCTAGATCCACATCGCCATAGGCTGTCAGGATGATGCAGGTCAGCTCCGGCTGGTTCGCCAGCGCCCGTTGCATCAGCGTGATACCATCCATGCCGGGCATGCGGACATCACTTAGCAGCACATCGATGTTCTGGCTCGAAAGCACTTCGAGCGCCGATTTTCCATTCTCGGCGGCCAGCACGTGGTAGTCGTGCTTTAGCGCCCGCACCAAACCATCGCGTGCGCTCTTTTCATCATCGACAATTAAAATAGTCGGCTTCGCCACGTTGTTCTCCTATCCTTTCATGAGCCACATAAAGCACTGGAAACCGCAAAGATGGTACTCCTGTGTCTTCGTGTCATTTTTGTGCTTCTTGTGGTAAATCTGTTTCCTGCTCCGGTGCGATCAACAGGTTAAGCCGAGCGTCCTCGCGCGGGAAGCGCAGGGTCAGTCTGGTTCCGCGGCCGGGCTCGGAATTGATCTCAATCTCCCCGCCGTGGTCGCGCATGATACGCTGGACAATCATCATGCCCAGACCAGTACCTTCGGCCTTGGTGGTGTGATACGGCTCGTAGATCGCCCCTAGTTTTTCGGGATCAATGCCGGGACCGTTATCCTCGACCACAATGCTGACGAAGCGGTCCGACTGTTGCATCTCGATCTTGAGTATGCCGCCGTCGTCCATCGCCTGCAACGCGTTCTTGATCACGTTGAACAGCACTTGCTTAACCTGGGTTTCATCGACGGCTACCGCAGGGATGCTTTTGGGAAATTCGGTTTCAACGAGCATGCGCCGGTCCTTGATCTCGTGTTTCATCACCCCGAGTGTTTCGGTCACGAGATCGGCAAGTTTATGGGGCTTGCGTTCGGGCATGGATGGCCGTAACGCTTTCAGGAACTGCCGGATGATGGTATCAAGCCGAGCCACCTCCTTGCGGGAAACATCAACCAGTTCCCGCAAGTCGTCCTTCACCTGATCGTCTGCGATATAACCGATTTCCCGGTCAAGCAGTTGCAGGTGAATATTGATGGAGTTGAGCGGATTTCCGATTTCATGCGCCACGCCAGCGGCCAACAGGCTCAGGGCGTGCAACCGTTCCGATTCAATGGATTCGGCGGTGCTTTCGCGTTCGCGGGTAACATCACGAAAAATGACAACGGCACCTTCCTCTTTTTCATCAACCGCGGCCAGCGGCACGACATAGAACTCCATGAAACGGTGCTGCGGATAGGTGATCTCGATTTCGCGCCGGACCAGCTGGCTCCATTCATACTCATCGAGGTCGAGCACCAGATCCCAGTGAATCCCTTTCAAGTAACGCTGGATCGGTACGCCCAGAGCCGCATCCAGCTTGAATCCCAGAAACTGCTCGGCAGCACGGTTGGCATAACTGATCTGCGCCTGTGGATCGAGGACGATAATCCCCTCCTCCAATGCCTGGAAAATGGTCTCCATCAATCCCTTTTCCTTGGCCAGACGCAGGAAATAGGATTGCAGGCTCCCCTTGTCCAAATGGTCGAGGCGATCGACCAGCTTATCGAAGAATCCCGGTTTCATGCCGCAAACTGTGCCATAAAGACCCACGCTAGGCAACTATATTAACCGGAACCAAAACTGAGCCTATATGTCGCTAAAGGAGTCGATTCCGACGCTTCCCCGCTGAATACGAGTTCATATTTTCCCACCATCTCCCGATAACGTTGGTTCAGACTGGGCATGGACTCTTCGGCAGAGTCATAGGCGAAGATCATGCGCGTCAAGACTCGGGAAGTTACCTCATTGAGCCGGACGAAAACCTATTGCGTTGCGCCGCTTCTCCAGAGGCGTGGCGGCACGAAGCCGACGGCGCATACCGCAAGTTGCGACACGATGAACAACATCAGGTAGAAGCTGGCGGAATCGGTGAAGCCGTAGGAGTGCAAGCCGACGCTGAGCTGGTTGACCCCGAACCACGACCACGCCGTTACCGCATTGCCGAATACCGACATGACCGCGAAACCACGATGCTTGACCATTTTGCCATAGCGGGCGTGCAGCATGATGGCATTCCACAGCACGATCAGTAGCGCGCCGTTTTCCTTCGGATCCCAACCCCAGAAGCGGCCCCAGGAATCATCGGCCCACAGGCCACCGAGCACGGTGCCGACAAAGCTGAGCAGCAAGGCAAAGCAGACGGTGCCGTAGAGCATGCGGTACATGCCTTCCTCGGTTTCGGAATCGAGGCGGCGGGTAAACAATCCGGCAAAGATGTAGAAGATGCCGATGGTTCCGGCGACGAAGGTGGCCATGTAGCCCAGCGTGACGGTAATGACATGCGTCGCCAGCCAGAAACGGGTATCGAGCACGGCGCGCATCTGTTCCATGGTATCGCCGTCGCCGGCCAGAAAGTGGGCAATCAGTAAGGTCGTAAAGCCGGCCACGCCCGCCACTAGGTTGCCGATGCCGTTGGCGCGCTTGCGGAACACCGTTTCCATGACGATGCCGGCCGCCACCGCGGCCCAACCAATGAAAATGGCCGACGAGTAGAGATTGGTCACGGGCGGATAACCCGACAGGAACACGCGGGCCACAATGGCAAAGGTATGCGGGATAAAGGCAAAGATCATCAGCGTGCGGGCTGCGCCCAGCAGGCCGTCCTTGCGGAAGAGCCAACCGAAGCAGCTGAGCAGAAAGACCAGCAGATAGAGTTCCGCAGATTTCATGAAGGCGCCCAGGCGGTTGTAGAACACCTCGAATCCGACCTTTTGGAATACCTCGGGATTAGCGCGCTGCACCGCCGAGCCGTAATCCATCAGGGCCCCGTTGAAACCGGGCACATCCCCGTTCGAATAGGCCCGCAGCATGGCGGCAAACTGGACGCCCAGCGGATCGGGCTTGGTCATGGGGCCGGCCAGCAGGGACCCCATGAGCGGGCGCCAACGCGTGTCGCCGTCGTGGGGCGGAATGACCAGCGGAATGGACATGCCTTCGAGGCGCATGTAGCGCTGGGCC
>JBNKSB010000024.1:0-8614 GCA_050297095.1 Pontiella sp.
CCAAACAGGTCGGGCGAATAAAGCCCGATTGCTCCGACAATGAGCCCTCCGATAATAGGCCGAAACCATTCAGGGATAGGCTTGAACCCGTCGAACAGATCCTCCGATAGATGAATGCCTTTCATGAAGAGAAAGCCAACAACTCCGGTCAGGATTCCGAGCATGCCGTAGAGTCCCATTTCCCGATAGTCCATCAACTGGTAGATGTTGCCGACATCGAAGGCGGGCGTGGCACCGAGAAATGCCTGCGACACCAGCGTTCCGCTTACGGCACTGATTACAATGAATGCAAAGCCGCGGGCATTGAACGAACCGAAAATCAGCTCCATCGTGAAAAAAGTGCCCCCCAGCGGAGCGTTGAACGTGGCGGCAATCCCGGCCGCACAGCCGCAACCCAGCAGGGTCTTGATCCATGCCGTTGGCAAGTGAAGCAGCTGCCCGACCGAAGAACCCAGCGTAGACCCGATCTGCACGATCGGACCTTCGCGGCCCACCGAACCACCCGAACCAATGGTGACGGCTGACGCCAGCGTTTTGACCAACGCCACGCGCGGGCGAATTCGGCCGCCCTTTTTGGCCACGGCCAGCATAACCTCCGGAACACCGTGCCCCTTGGCCTCGCGGGCAAAAAGATAGATCACGGGGCCGACCACCAATCCGCCGAGGGCCGGCAGGATTACGACATAATACCGGCCCATGAATTCAAACAGGTGCCGACCATCGATGAAAAACAGATGCTGAATCCTGAAAATCAGCCACCGGAATGCGACCGCACCCAGGCCGGTGCCCGCACCCACAATAGCCGCCAGCACCATGCCGAACGCCATGTTGGGAGAACGCAACTGTTCCCGGAGAGAGGAACCGATTTGTTTTAATAGTTTCATCGCCTTATTCATCCCTGACGGAGACCGGAGACCCGTTCAACCCTCAATACCCGTAAATAAGCGGTGGGCCTCGGCAACATCGGCGGCCTGAACCAAGGCGGCCCGCACGGCCTCCAGCTTCAGGCGCGAACTGATGGCGGAAAGTGCCCGGATATATTCCGGGTGCTGGTTGCTTCGGGCAGCCACCATGCAGACAATCTGCACCGGGACCTCATCGAGCGAGGCATAGTCGGCAATCGGTTCGCGGGCAATCCCGAGCGCCATCACCAAATCACCAACCGAATCGATTCGAACATGCGGAACGCCGACACCAAACCCGATGCCGGTACTCATCAGCTCTTCGCGGCGCAAGATCGACTGATCAAGCTCGTCTGGATCGCGAACCAGCGAAGAAGTGGACAACACGGCGCCAAGCTGACGAAGCGCTTCTTGTTTACGGTTTGAATCAACAAAAACCACCCGGTCTGCATCCAGGATACGGGCCAGTATGTCGGAGCGATCAACCGTCTGGACAACGGGCCGCGCTGCCGATTTAAGATGGCGGTTCACCCAGTCCTCTATATCGGATCGCCTGAAACGCCAGGTCGTGCCCAGCTTGCCGCCGGGAATGGTGCCCTTGTGTGCCCAATCATACACCGTACGCTCAGAAACCCGCAAATATGCGGCAACTTCTTCAATTGTCATGATTTTGTGCATATACGCGTCTCCTGTAATAATCTGCGGGAAACTATACCAAACCGCATTGTTTGCAAGATGAATGTGCAAGATTTATAGCGTACCTTCCGACTGGTATGATTTGTCGGCTCCAACGCACGCCGAAAACCCGGTTGCTTTCCAACGGGTTGCAACTTCTGCCCAATTCGGACTTGAGATGCCGATTTTAATCCATATGTTGTATCATTAGTAAAACGACAACGCTACATATGGTATCAAATGCATAAGGCATTGAAAGGAAAGGCATGAGCGCGGAATTGCTGGTTACGAAGCGGAGCGGCCGGAAAGAGCCGATGGATCTGGAAAAAATACACCGGGTGATCACCTGGGCGGCCGAGGGCTTGGAGAATGTTTCGGTCTCGCAGGTGGAGCTGAAGGCGCAGATCCACATGTTCGACGGGATCAAGACCGAGGACATCCACGAAACCACGATCAAGGCCGCGGCCGACCTGATTTCGGAGGAGGCGCCGGACTACCAGTATCTGGCCGCGCGTTTGGCGGTGTTCCATCTGCGAAAGAAGGCCTATGGGCGCTTTACCCCGCCGTCACTGTTCGAGCAGGTCTGCAAGATGGTGCGGGCCGGCCGCTACGACGCGCATCTGCTGGAAGACTATTCGAAGCAGGAATTCGAGACGATGGACCGGTTCATCGACCACGACCGCGACCTGTCCTTCAGCTATGCGGCCGTCAAGCAGCTGGAGGGCAAGTATCTGGTGCAGGACCGCGTGACCGGCCGCATCTACGAAAGCCCGCAGTTTTTGTACGTGCTGGTGGCGGCCTGCCTTTTTGCGCACTATCCGGAGGAAACGCGGCTGGCGTATGTTGAACGGTTCTACCACGCCATCTCCACCTTCAAGCTTTCGCTGCCAACGCCGATCATGTCCGGCGTGCGCACGCCGACCCGCCAGTTTTCCTCGTGCGTGCTGATCGAATGCGGCGACTCGCTCGACTCGATCAACGCGACCTCGAGCGCGATCGTCAAGTATGTCAGCCAGCGCGCCGGCATCGGCATCAACGCCGGCCGCATCCGCGCGCTGGGCAGCCCGATCCGCAACGGCGAGGCGTTCCACACCGGCTGCATCCCGTTCTACAAGCACTTCCAGACGGCGGTCAAGAGCTGCTCGCAGGGCGGCGTCCGCGGCGGCTCGGCCACGGTCTTCTATCCGCTGTGGCACTACGAGGTGGAGGACTTGCTGGTGCTCAAGAACAACCGCGGCGTGGAGGAAAACCGGGTGCGGCACCTCGACTACGGCGTGCAGTTCAACCGGCTGATGTACCAGCGGCTGCTCAAGGATGAAAAGATCACCCTGTTCAGCCCGAGCGACGTGCCGGGGCTGTACGATGCCTTCTTCGCGGACCAGAACGAATTCGAGCGGCTCTATGTGCAATACGAAAACGACCCGGCGGTCCGCAAAAAGCAGATTCCGGCCATCGAACTCTTCTCCCTTTTTGCGCGGGAGCGAGCCAGCACGGGCCGCATCTATTTGCAAAACGTCGACCATTGCAACACCCACAGCCCGTTCAACCCCGACGTCGCGCCGGTCCGCCAGAGCAACCTCTGCCTGGAGATCGCGCTGCCCACCAAGCCGCTCAACGACCTCAACGACGGCTCGGGCGAAATCGCGCTATGCACCCTTTCGGCCATCAACCTCGGTGCGCTGGAATCGCTGGACGATTTGGAAAACCTGACCGATTTGATCGTACGGGCGCTCGACAGCCTGCTCGACTACCAGGGCTATCCACTACAGGCGGCGCGCAAGGCCTCGACCGGACGCCGCACCCTGGGAATCGGCGTCATAAACTATGCCTACTACCTCGCCAAGAACGGCCTGCGCTATTCCGACGGATCCGCCAAGGCGCTGACGCACCAAACGTTCGAGGCGCTGCAATACCACCTGCTCAAGGCCTCCGTCCAACTCGCCCGCGAATTCGGGGCCTGTCCCGATTTCGGCGAAACGACCTACTCGCAAGGGCTGCTCCCCATCGACACCTACAAGAAATCCCTCGACGAGGTGTGCGGCGAACCACTGCACCTCGACTGGGAGGCGCTGCGAGCCGAAATCGCCGAACACGGCCTGCGCAACTCCACGCTGACCGCGCTGATGCCCTCGGAAACCTCGTCGCAGATTTCCAACGCCACCAACGGGATTGAACCGCCGCGCGGACGGATCAGCGTCAAGTCCAGCAAGGACGGCATCCTCAAGCAGGTGGTCCCGGAATACGAAACCCTGAAGGATCGGTACGAACTGCTCTGGAACATTCCCGACAACACCGGCTACCTCGAACTCGTCGGCATCATGCAGAAGTTCGTGGACCAGACCATTTCCGCCAACACCAACTACGACCCCCAGCACTTCCCCGACGGCAAGGTGCCGGTCAAGCAGATCATCAAGGACCTGCTCACCGCCTACAAGCTGGGCCTGAAGACCCTCTACTACCACAATACCCGCGACGGCGCATCCGACCAGCAGGCCGACATCCAAGCCGACGACTGCGCCGGCGGCGCATGTAAAATCTAACCCAGGGAGCACCCGACCATGGCCTACTCAACCTTCCGGCAAACCAGCAGCAACCCCCTCACCGAACCCATGTTCCTGGGCAACAGCGTCAATGTTTCGCGCTTCGACCAGCAGCGCCACTCGATTTTCGAGGGCCTCATCGAAAAGCAGCTCTCCTTCTTCTGGCGCCCGGAGGAGGTCGACATTTCCCGCGACCGCGCCGACTGGCAATCGCTGACCGAAAGCGAAAAGCACATCTTCATCTCCAACCTCAAATACCAAACCCTGCTCGACTCCGTCGCGGCCCGAAGCGTCAACATCGCCCTGCTCCCGCTGGCGTCACTGCCGGAAATGGAAACCTGGGTCGAAACCTGGGCCTTCGCCGAAACCATCCACTCGCGATCCTACACCCACATCCTGCGCAACCTTTTCGCCGATCCCGCGCCGGTATTCGACGACATCGTCGTGAACGAAAACATCATCGAACGCGCCAAGGGCATCACCCGCTACTACGACGAACTGATCCACTTCACCCAGTTCCACCACGCAAACGGCGAAGGCGAAATCGTGATCGACGGCGAGACCAAACACGTCAACCAGCGCGAACTCAAGAAGCGGCTCTACCTCGCCATCTGCGCCATCAACGGCCTCGAAGCCATCCGCTTCTACGTCTCTTTCGCCTGCTCCTTCGCCTTCTCCGAACGCGAACTGCTCGAAGGCAACGCCAAGATCATCAAGCTCATCGCCCGCGACGAAGCCCTGCACCTGACCGGCACCCAGCACATCCTCAACCTCTGGAGCAACGGAAACGACGACCCCGAAATGGCCGAAATCGCCGCGGAGTTGCACGGGACGGGAAGGCAACTCTTCCTCGACGTGGTGGAACAGGAAAAAGCCTGGGCCGACTACCTCTTCAAGGACGGATCGATGATCGGCCTCAACGCCGCCATCCTCAAGCAGTACATCGAATACATCAGCAACCAGCGGCTGCAAGCCATCGGCTACGAAGCCAACTTCGACATCAAATCCAACCCGCTGCCATGGATCAACTCCTACCTCGTCAGCGACAACGTGCAGGTCGCCCCGCAGGAAGCCGAAATCTCCTCCTACCTCGTCGGGCAGGTCGACTCCTCCGTCGATAGCAGCGACTTCGCCGAATTCGAACTCTAGCCATGCCGCACCGCATATATGTGGAAGAAGTCCTGAAGCCGCTCCTGTTCGACGAAACCAAGGAGCGGAATATTCTCGACTGTCTCGAAAAGCAGGGCGTCGAAATGGACAGCCATTGCCGCGCCGGCTTCTGCGGCGCCTGCCGCGTCAAGCTCCAGCGCGGACAGGTCCGCTATCCCGGCGGCCCACCGCTCGCCTGCCTGCGCGAAAGCGAAATTCTGCCCTGCTGCTGCGAGCCCGTCACCGACATCGAAATCCTGCGCTCCTGATTCCACAGCGACAAACCCAATCCGGCAAACTGCTCAAAGCTAAATACTGCCATGTTTTCTAGGGAAACGCCCTTTCCAGCGATCCTCTGGAAGTTTCTTCTGTTCATTGACGACGCCTGATTTTATCTTCTAGGTCTTTAAGCGTCGAGGTCGATTTCCGTGAGTAAAGTTCCGTTTTGCCATCTTCATTTCCATACCTGCTACAGCCTGCTGGACAGCTCCGTAAAGATTAAGGATGCGGTCAAGGCCGCCAACGACATGGGCATGGAATATCTGGCCATGACCGACCACGGCGTGCTGTTCGGCGCGGTGGAGTTCTACAAGGCGTGCATGAACAACGGGATCAAGCCGATCATTGGCTGCGAGGTCTATGTGGCGCGGCACGGGATCGAGGAAAAGAGCACCCAACGCAACAATATGCATCTGGTGCTGCTGGCCGAAACGCAGGAGGGCTATGCCAACCTCGTCAAGCTGGTCTCCCATGCCCACCTCGAGGGGGTTTACTACAAGCCGCGCATCGACAAGGAGCTGTTGCGGAAACACAGCAAGGGACTGATCGGCCTTTCCGCCTGCCTGCGCGGCGAGGTGAACGAAGCCTGCATGCTGGGCGACATCGATAAAGCCGAGGCACTGGCGCGTGAATACTCGGAAATCTTGGGGGAAAACAACTTTTTCCTCGAGCTCCAGGACCACGGGATCTCCGACGAGAAGACGTCTCGACAAAACATGCTGGAAGTGGCAAGGCGTACCGGCCTGCCACTCGTGGCCACCAATGATGTTCACTATGTCCGCAAGGAGCATTCGGAAGCCCACGATGTGCTGATCTGCCTCCAGCGCGGCGACCTGGTGGCCGACCCGAGCCGCCACCGCTACGAACCCGGCCAGTTCTATATGCGGAGCGGCGAAGAGATGGCCGCTCTCTTCCCCGACCAGCCGGAAGCCATCTCCAACACCATCGAGATTGCCAAGCGTTGCAATGTGGAATTCTTTTTCCCGGAGAAAGCCGAAGACCTCCACTTTCCGAAATTTCCGTTGCCGGAGGGTTTCAGGAACGACAAGGACTATCTCATCCACCTCGGCAAGAACGGCCTGAAAAAGCTCTACGATATCGAGGATCTCGACCATCCGAAGGACGAACGCGAGCAGGAGATCAACAAGCGTTTCTACTACGAAGTCGGCGTGATCGAGAAAACCAACTACATCAACTATTTCCTCGTGGTGGCCGACTTTATCCAGTACGCGCGGCGCGACGGGGTGCCGGTAGGGCCGGGCCGCGGTTCCGGCGCGGGTTCGTTGCTGGCCTACTCGCTGGAAATCACCACGGTCGATCCGCTCAAATACAGTTTGATCTTCGAACGTTTCCTCAACCCGGAACGTGTTTCGCCGCCGGACTTCGACATCGACTTTTGTCCGACCCGCCGTGCCGATGTGATCAAGTATGTGCGCAACAAGTACGGCGAAGACTGCGTCGCGCAAATCATCACCTTCGGAACGCTCGGGGCCAAGACACTGATGCGCGACCTCGGCCGGGTGCTCGAAATCGATCTGTCTTACTGCGATCGGCTGGCCAAGATGATCCCCGAAACACCCGGCACCACGCTGGAAAAGGCGCTGGCCGAAAGCCCCGACTTCAAGAAGGCGACGGAAACGGAGGAGGATGCGCGGCGCATCATGAAATATGCCCGCGTGCTCGAAGGCCTGCCACGCCACACCGGCATGCACGCCGCCGGTGTCGTGATTGGTGAAAAGCCGTTGATCGAGATCATCCCGCTCACGCGCGAACCAAAGGAAAAGCTGACGGTCGTACAGTTCGAGAAGGGCCCGACCGAAGAAATCGGCCTGCTGAAGATGGACTTCCTCGGCCTGAAGAATCTAACAACCATCTACGAGGCCTGCGCGCTGATCAAGCGCAACCACGGCATCGACATTGACCCGGAAAAACTGCCGATCGACGATGCCAAAACATTCGAACTGCTGGCCCGCGGCGATACGGTCGGCGTCTTCCAGTTGGAATCCGGCGGCATGCGCGACACCTTGCGTCAGGTCGGCCCCGACTGCATTGAGGATATCATCGCCATTCTGGCACTGTACCGCCCCGGCCCGATGCAGTTCATTCCCACCTTCACCAAGCGCAAGCATGGCCAGGAGGAGGTCAAGTACGACCACCCCCTACTCGAGGAGATCCTGAAAGAGACCAACGGCATCATTGTCTATCAGGAACAGATCCAGCAGGCCGCCCAAAAGCTCGCCGGCTTCTCGCTCGGCCAAGGGGATATCCTGCGGCGCGCCATGGGTAAGAAAAAGCCGGAGGTGATGGCCGCCCAACGCAGCAAGTTCGTGGAGGGTTGCAAGGCCACCAACAATATCGACGCCAAGCTGGCCGGTGTGATTTTCGACAACATTGAAAAGTTTGCGCAGTACGGCTTCAACAAGTCGCACTCGACCGCCTACGGCTTCGTCACCTACCAGACCGCCTGGCTGAAGGCGCACTATCCCGCCGAGTTCATGGCATCCCTGCTCTCGGGCGAAATGGGCAACTCCGACAAGCTGACCGGCTTTATCGGCGAGGCCAAGGAGATGGGCATCGACGTGATGCCGCCGTGCGTCAACGAATCGATCGCGCGTTTCAACGCCGTACCCGACGGCTCGGGCATCCGCTTCGGCATGGCCGCCATCAAGGGGGTCGGAGAAGGCGTCGTGGCTGAAATCGTGAAGGAGCGCGACGAAAACGGCCTGTACGAGGGGCTTATGGATTTCTGCGCACGGGTTCCGAGTGCAAACAAGAAGGTGCTCGAAAGCCTGATCCGTTGCGGAGCGTTCGACTTTACCGGAATCCACCGCGCGCGCCTGTTCAATGGAATCGACACGGCCATCGGCCGGGCGGCCGAAACACAAAAGGACAAAGCCTCCGGGCAGTGCTCCATGTTCGATATGCTCGATACGACCGCAACCGATAGCGCCGGAAGCTCGGACGAAGAACTGCCGGACGTGAAACCATGGTCGGAATCGGACATGCTGGCGGCCGAAAAGGAACTGATTGGTTTCTTTATTTCCGGCCATCCGCTGGCCCGCCATGAAT
>JBNKSB010000025.1:0-8272 GCA_050297095.1 Pontiella sp.
AACTGGCAGTCATCAGCCCTTCCCTTGTCGTTCCAGACTCCACCACCAAGACCGGTCATCGTCCACACGCCCTTCTCGTAATCGACGCTACGTCCCTCGGTCTGGCCGCCGAGCGTTGTGAGCGTCAATCCGCTGGAGGCCAGCGAAACCGGCGGGCGCACCACGGGCGCCGGCGCAGTGGCGGTGCTGAAGTCCGCCGTCTTGGCATACATCAGGTTGCCCCCTCCTCCCAGTGATTCGAGTTTGCGATCAATCCAGGGAGTCGGAAGACCCTTCCGGTTTTTGGAGGCGTTTTGGATGATCAACAACGCGGTGTTATCGGGCGTGAAATAATAGGGATTGTTGGCGTAGTAGGTGTAATCAATGGTCCCGAAAGGGACGAAAGGATTGTCAAGACCGAAGGAATTGCGGGCGTAGTACTCGCCGACTGCCAGCAGCCGGTTGTCCAGGTCGGAATAGAGATCAATGCCTTGTTTCCAGGCAATTTCGGAGATGACGGCCATGCCCATCAGGGTGCCATAGGAGTGGCCCAGGTCACGCCCCGTCTCCCCCATTTCGCCAATGGGCAGGGTGTTGAACAGACCGGAAGCCGGGGAGGTGCGGTACAAGTCAATACAGTGATTAAACTTCTCGGTGTCGTCCAGGAAAGCGGCAACGGCAATGCCAGCCTCCAGGGTGAGCATGCCTTTATTGGCGGGACCGATGGTGTTGTAGCCGGCAATGGTCGTGGGCCAGGTTACCTTCTCGAAATACTTTTTTACAGTGGCCGTATCGGCCTCCGTCCATCCGGGCCAGGTGCCGCGAAGGATGTCCGCGCCACCGGCGTAGGCGACGGCGAAGTCGCCGAGTGAAAGGGGCGTTTCGTGACCGCCGAAATTCTCCTGTGTATTCGCCCATGACAGGAGAATATCGTGCCCTTTCTGCGCATAAGCCTCGTTGCCTGTCAAATACCACATGCACGCCAGATTGTAGACCGCAGCCATGTCATGCTTCCAATAGTTGAGGTTGATGTCAGGCGTACGGCTGACTGTCTCGCACGGACCTTCCTGGTGCCAGGAAAGCTGGGACGTACTGGCATTTGAGAGTCTGGCAAAGCCGGACTTCCAGGGCTCCTGATCCAGACTGGCTTTGATGGTGTCCAATTCCAGCCGAGTGGTTGGAACACAGGGGTGGTCGTAGGCCTGCACGGGCAATGCCATAAGTACGATTGCAAACGCGGCCACAAGCCAGGCACACCATGATACAACCGGCCCATTGCCATGGTTTTTCTTCAGCACGATCATTTATTCCCCTCCTCTTTTGTTGTCGATCCGCGTAGAAGAGGCGCTGCAAAATCAATGTTGCACATCAACCCCTGCCGCTTTTCAGCTTCAATTTCCCGATGGTACTTGCATGTATACTCACCAAGGAACTCCGGAAATCAAAACAACATCAAGGTTACCAAATTTACAGATCAATGCACGCCAGGCCATCCGTCCAGATTGGACAGCACATAATCTCCCTCCACCCCGGACCGGAAAATTGCAGATGAACCCGTTTCTCAGAGCAGAATTAGATTAAGTCCCTTCAAGGATGAATGCGCGGACATGCACAAATCGAACCGTTGCTGCTTCATCATCTAGGCCGGTTTCAGTTCCTTCTTTGTTGCGAGATCCGCAGTGGAAAAATGCGGGTTGGAATCTCCGCAAACGTCGCAATTTTCATGGAAATCCAGCATCTCCCTCACTTCCGAATCACTCATGGTTTTAAACACCATGTGCGCCCGCTCCTTCAGGTCACCGCCCCTGTAATCGTCCAACGGACATTCCTGAACATCTTTTGCGTATGGACACTCAACCAAAATACCGAACAACCGTTCGCGCGAGTATTTGTAGGAATTCATAAGCCTCTTTTTCCTGCTATTTAAAACATCGAAACATTCGTTGGATTACATTCATGCGTTGCCATATATATCTACGGATAAGTTATTTATCTCACTTTACCATGAAAGCGAACCTCTGAAACATTGCAGTACCAGTTGTTCCGGTTGAAGATCCGGATGTAGCGGTAGGATTCGCCGGTTTTTCCCATTTCCGGACGCTGCCACTCGTCGGTGTTGACCGCCTCCTTGGTCAGGGTCGTCCAGGTTTCCCCGTCGTCCGAGCCCTGCACCACGGCACCTCCAATCCTGTCGCGGTATTTTGGTCGCGCCAGAAGCTCAATGCCGGAAAGGCGAACAGCGTGCCCTTTTCCGAAATCAAACAGCAGGTAGGCCCCCGCCCCGACGTTGTTCAGCCGGAGTTCCGTAAACGTGCGGGGATCGTTGTCGAACAGGAAGTCGAACATGCGCGGCGCATCGGCGGTTTCACTGCCGGTGTTGGGGTCGATAAGTTTCGCGATCTTTGGCACATCGCGGATCAGGTCCGACTCGTCGACCAAAAGCAGGTGGGAACCGTCTGTCGTAATATACGCCGTATCACCGTCCTTTCCATCCTTGCTCCGATAGTCGATGGAGAACTGGACGGGTCCGGGCTCCGCCCGGCCGGGCCGCATGACGGCCTCGGCCACATAGGTCGCGTTGCCCGTTTTCTTCACCCGGGCATCAACACCCTGTATGCTGACACGGATATTGCGGATCGGTTCGCGGGCCTGGATGGTTAGCCGGACCGGTTCTCCCAGCGCAACCCGGATACCATTGCTCTGTTCCGAGCTCAGCGAGATGGCGTCCAGCTTGTTGCCCGACTCGTGGCGCTCGCCATAGATCCGCATTTCCGAGGACTCGATCCCCCACCCTCTGAGTTTAAGGACGCGCAGGAAGCGGAAGGTCGCATGGGTCAGGCTGTCGGCCACCTCGACCCGCGACAACTCCGTAGCCAGCGGCGTCGCGTGGGGCGTGAGTTCCGTCCAGTTCCTATCGTCGTTCGAGCCGTAGAACTTGACGCCTTCCATACGATCCTCGAAGTTGACCCGGCCCTCCATGGCAAAGGCGGTGGCGGAAAATTTGAAGTCCGGCCCGAAATCAAAGTCGTAGCGGCGGTCCGGAGCCAGATAGAAGCCAACAAAGGTGTCGTCGTTGCCGTCCACCAGCAGGCTCGTGGCCTCCGCGCCGATGTTGGCGGAGACCAGTCGCGGGAAATCCATGCTGCCGTCGGATAGCAACGGCGTCAGCAGTTCCAGGGCATCGAAAGCCGCCTTGAGTTCGACCAGTTGCGCACAGAACTCCTCGTCGGACGCGGATTTCAACAACTTCACAGCACGGTCGTAAATCGTCTTGCAACGTTCCAGCGACACCTCGACATAGACCGTATCCGGATCATATCCGGCGGAGGCGGCCTTGATGGCCGCCGCGCGATCTGCAAGCACCGAGACCGACACCTTTTTCGGCGTGACGATGTCTCCGTCTGCGGCCTCCACCACAAAGGTGTATTCCCCAGTTTTTCCGGGCTTCCAGGAAAACGTTCCGGTTTCGGGATCCAGCACGGAACCTTCCGGTTTGTCCAGACTGCCACAGTCGATCCGCTTCCCGCCGGAGTCCACAGCGGAAAAATCCAGCTGGATGGGAGCGCCGACATAGGCCACCAAATGCAAGGGCGCATCGCCGGAAACGAACACCGGAGGGGGCGGTAGTTCGTCCGGCGTGCGCAGAAACTGGTCGAGATCGATGGTGCTGTCGGGCGATCCCTTAACCTTGAAAAAGACGATGTCTCCGAAGCGTTCAAGTGAGCTCATGGTGTAGAACACATATCGCCATTCGCCCTGCGTATTCGGAAGCAGCCACGGCTTCTCGAAGCCGGACATTTCCACCTCCGCAACGCCCGTCGTACGGATACGCAGACCGATGGTCTTTTGCTCGGTTGCACAACTGAGGATGGAAAGGCGCGTACCCTCCTCCGACGGATGCACGCGGACGTAGGCGGTATCGCCCTCTGTTTCAACGAAGGAGTTTTCAGTAAGGCTCGCGGAGCGTAGCTCCACCTCGACGTTGGCCGGCTCCTGTTCCGAAGGCGGTATCCGGAGCGCATCGCCGCTGGCCTCTTTCGGAATGTAGAGCCATTCGTAGTCGCCGCTGACGATTCGCTTGAGATAGGTCTCGTAGTAGAATGGCGCCTTCTTCGACAGGTCGACTCCCTTTTTGTAGGTATAGTAGTAATATAGGTCCCACATCCTGTGCTGGCGGATACGACCCCGGTAATTGTCGGCGATCCGCGGATAGATCCGGCGGATTTCCCCGTCGGGCGCAATGTCGTAGGGGGCGGGAATCCAAGGCGTGTCGTAGCCGAGCATGAACCGGCAAAAATAGTCGCCCGCCGTAAGGATGCGGTCATCCAGAAACTCGTAGGGGCCGACGGCATTGGCCGCCGTGGAGACGGTTCCGTCCACCGGATCGACCTTGGTGCCCTGCGAATTCAAAATCCGGGCGATCGTGGTGAAAATCGTCATGTCGTCGCCGGCATGGGCCTGGTCGCGCCCCATTTCCATCAGTTGGACCTGCGGGGTATCGACCTTCTCGCCGGTCTGAGCGTTTGTATCGACCAGGCGGGCCAGATCCTTGATCGAAAAGCTCGAGCCCTTGTTCGGACCATCCTTATTCACGGTGAAGCGCTCCACGCGCAGCGCGTAGTCCTGAGGATCGCTTTTAAAAATGGCTCCGGCGATGGCCGGCGCATAGGGGAAGCCGTTCTGGTTCATGAACCAGCCGTTGAAGTTGAAAAAATTGGTCACGCCGGGCGAGACGAAGTTGTTCGAGAAGTCGGCCGTATCCTGTTCCGTCCAAGCCAGCTCGGCATTCGGCGAATCCATGGAACGCAACAGCTCGGCGACCACGATCATGTCCTTGAACGCGAAGGAGCAGTGGATATAGACCTCGTTGTAGGCCTTGTACTTTTCAGGATCCATCTTCGACCAGAGGCGCACGATGCGCATCGCGTTGGCCCGATAGGTTTCGTCGCCGGTGAACCAGTACATCAGCGTTTGCCGCAAGGCCACGTCGGAATCGGTTTTGAGCCGCCCCTCGACGGCTGCGTTTTCGAAGGCATCCATCGCCGGACGGGAGGGATCATCCTTGCTTTGATTCGCGATGCCAACGTTCTTCGAGGACCGGGAACTCGCCGCGAATTTGACGAACCCCGAATACCAGGGATCGCGCTTCGCCAACACCTGCGCCCTTGCATCTTCCAGCATGCCCTTGGTCAAACCGATCCCCGGATGGACGAAGCCATTGACCACTGTTTCATGGATTTGAATCTGGTCCGTCACCACCGGCATCGAACCCTCATCCGCAGCATGCGACGAACAGGCAACAAGCATCGCGACTGAAGCCACCCCTACCAACAAACGAAAATTTCCATAACCAATCATAGCCAAAACCACCAACTCCCGCTCCCATGCCGCAACCGATAACCGTCCCACAAATCAAATATGAACTTAATATGGGTATCACTCACGTCCTCTGCACAACAGCCAGCATGTGTTTTCCTTGTTTACACGTCGATCTGGCAACAGGGAAAAAGTGAGCGCCAAACGCACCACTCCCATCGGCAACGGAACGAATATCATCGGGATCAATATGAAAAAGGAAATGGCTGAAAAATAGAGCGAAGGGCCGCCTCTATGCACCTGTCGGCAAGCAAATACGTCAAACTGATCCTTAGCGACTGGATGGCGACAGGCACCAAGCTGAAGCTGGAAGAAAAGTAATGGGTAAACCGACGCGACTCCACCTGATAGAAAACCTGGATCTCTGGGGGCCATGGGAACCCAGTGAAAGTGTATTCACCCAAACGGGATACTGGTTATTCAAGCCGGAGCAGGCCAGTTTCTTTGTCGGCGGCTGGCTGTTATCCAATACTGGCTTCGGACTTACAGATGTTCCCGGACCCTGCAAACTAATTTCGCGGCGTTGCCTATTCCTTCCCGAGGGCGCTGAAGTTCGGACCAGCCAGTGTCATTTCATTCGGATCGGCCTTCATTTGAGGCACCAGTTTTTCGTTGACCGGAACGGTCTTGAAAACGGGAAGAACCTTGCGCGGACCCGCATCGGACGAAACCGTTCCATAGTTCTTCCCCTGCTGTTCGATTAGCAGGCGGCAACCGAACCAACCGCCGGGAATCTCGCCGATCACAACCTCCATGTCGACCCGTTGTCCCTTTTTCAGATTAACCCAGTCCCCAACGACCAGACGGTTTGCCGCACACATATAGTTATTATTCCTATTGACCGACTGCCCATCCTCACCCTTGATTCCACCCAGCAGACCGCTAAATCCTTCGCCGTCGTCAATACCCCGGGCGAGCTTCGGAAAGACATCCATCCAGTTCGCGCCCTTGAATGCCCCATAGTCGCCCCGGTTGATCTGGAATTTCCGACTGTCCTCATCGCGGCTCTTCCAACTGGTAATCCTGCCGATATGCTCAGGCCAGCAGGCATCTAGAACCAGCCGTCGATTCACCCGAACCACCAGCACATCGTCCGCCAAACCCCAAAACCGGTACTTCCCGTCTTCAGGCGCGACAATCTGGCCCCGGTAGACGCAAATCCAGTAGCTCGGTTTCACCTGGTCTACCACGTCAAAGGCCTTTGGGGCGGCATTGGCAGGCATCGGCGGAAAATTGAACGCAGTGGCATATTTCTGTTTGGGGGCAACGAAATAGTCCCTCAGTTCCGCGACCTTCATGCCCGACCGGATGAATCGGTTTATTTCCTGCATACACAAATCCTGTGCCTCGCGGTTGAACGAGTCCTTCTCCGCCAACTTCCCGATATCCGTAAGTTCATGGTCCCGCGTTTGTTTCAAATCATAGAAGGTACCGATGAACTCGTTGCCGCTCCCCCGGCTTTTACTGCTACCGAACAAATCCATGTCAAAATCAAACCCGAGCCCACCTAAACCATCTCCACGACCGGCACCCATCCCCCCCACTACACCGACGATTTCCGGCATTTGTATTGTGACGGCCTTAAGCTTCGGCTTTGCGATGATGTTCCGCCGCAGCTTGGGAGCCTGCATCTTCTTTTGCTTGACCGGCACTTGAAGTTTTCGAAGCTGCATCTTCGGACGTTTAACTTCCTTAACCTCAAAATTCTGCTCAGGCTTGATAATCACCTGCACAGCAACAAAAGAGAAGGCCACGACAATAAAAACCGCGTGTATAATGACGCTCACGACCAGCGCACTCGATTTTCTGTGATTTAGAAAGTACCGTTTTTGGGGTTTGTTATCCATTTCGATCTCAGTCCATTACTTGGCCTGCAACAGGCCGCCAGTGGTTCGGTTGTTTCCCGACATGTATTAAATAGGCTATATGCAATCTCTGCCGTTTCAATCCGCATTTTCGAACGGAGCATTCTGAAACATGAAACTGCCGAGTCATTTCTCTGCGCAGAAAAAACGGGGCGGCGGAGATGGGCAAAAACAATCGACGGGATGCTAGCGCACCCCGCCGAATGTCTTAATCAACGTGCAGTCGGGTTAATTGCCTTCGATCTTAAAGAATTCCTGGGTGGAGTTCGCAGGAACCGAGCCCGAGGTCGTCGCGCCGACTCCCGTAATTCCATTCGTCACCTCCGTCCAGGTCGCATCCCTCAGATTGGTCTTGTGTAGAATCCTGTAGGACATGCCATACTCCGAATCCCACCTCAAAGTGGCCATGCCTCCCGACAAGACGACCGACTGAATGCTGGGTTCAACCCTCACGCCCTCGTCACGCTTCACGAGCTGGAATGCGCAACCATAGTTTGGCTCGATCTGAATAGTACCACTCGCATCGGGCGTGATATCCGAAATTACCACATAGTTCGTTCCTTCCGCATAGTTGTCGGGATTTGCCACTAGCGCAGCCCGATCTGGTTGGATGGTTTGCTGCGGCAAGTTGGCCGTCCCTGTCGTGACCTGATACGTCTTCGCATCATCGTTACGATTCCATGTCCAGTAGATGTAGACATCGTAGACTGCATTGGTTTCCAGCCCGGTAAACCGCGCCCAACCGCTGTCGCTATCGCCGATGGTGGCACCCCAGATCGTGTGGGAGAGAGCGGTAAACTCGTCGAAGTAACCAAACCACGTCGAGGGGCCATCGCTCCAGGTGCTGCCACCAACTTCAAAACCGACCGTGTTCGTGTTGGATTCGTTTGCGGCAGACAACTGCACCAGCCCGGGAACCACCCATTTATCCCCTGTGGAAAAGTAGTTGTACCACATATTGGATCCACCTGTAGTCGGAGCAACCAGCACAGTTCCATCCGCTACCGATCCAGAGCCCTCAAACCCTGCCATATTGACGTTGTACAGCTCCA
>JBNKSB010000026.1:0-24668 GCA_050297095.1 Pontiella sp.
TCATTTTCATGGACTGCCAGATGCCGCTCATGGATGGCTACGAAGCATCCCGCCAGATCCGCTCCATCGAGGATGGTAACCATACCGATTCACACATCCCGATCATTGCCCTGACCGCCAATGCCATGCAGGGTGACCGCGAAAAATGTCTCGAGGCCGGCATGACCGACTACATCGCAAAACCGGTAAAAAAGGATGCCATATTCGAGGTACTCCACCGGCACCTGCAAACGCCTTCATGATTTTGCCAAGCGGCACTTTTCGCACCGTTGCGATTCACCCATGGCCTTGCAGAAATAGGCTTCTGCGCTTTCCTGCCAACTGGCATTGAAGCTCGGACACTTTTCCGTGTATTCGGCAAAACGAACAAACCGCTGCAGGATGTGGTCGGGAATGCTGTGCTCCATGGAACAGGCAAATTCCTCGGCCTCTGAGGACTCGATGCCGAGCACCTGCGTGAAAAAATGCAGCAACGCCTCGTGTTTCACCGCAATCTTTCCGGCCACCACCCGTCCCTCGTCGGTTAACGTGACAGCGGCGTAGGGGGCATAGTTGACCAGCTTCTTTTCCGCCAGCGCCTTTAGGGCACCTGTAACAGACGCCGCCCGCACCTTCATGCGTTTCGCGATGTCCTTAGGGCGCGCTTCCCCCGCATCACGGGAAAGAAAAAAAATTGTTTCCAGATAATCTTCTAGGCTGGCACTGAGTTCCAGATTTTTCATGGCAACGGGTCTTAACAGACCTCCGGAAGTAAGCTCAACCTAACTTATGAACTATTTTACCGCTCCGCCCCGCCGTAAGAAGATCCTGTCTAAATAACTCGCAATCAGAAGTCGTCTGGATATGATCCGGAAGCATGGATTTTAGCGGACAACTCAAGACCCTTTTCAAACCGCCGGAACGCCCCCATTCCCCTACGGCTGAACTATCGGTCCGAACGGGAACCGCTTCGGCTGCAAAGGATTTCCACTGGATGGATACTAATATTCCCTGCCAAAAGGCGTGCCCGGCAGGGACGGACGTTCCGGCCTACCTCACCGCCATGGCGGAAGGAGATCCGGACGAAGCCTATCGCATCAACCTGCACGACAACGTCTTTCCCGCCGTGCTCGGCCGCGTCTGCTCGCGTCCCTGCGAAGCTGCCTGCCGCCATGGCTACGACGCACTCGGCGAGCCCGTCGCCATCTGCTTCTCAAAACGCTCGTCCGCCGACTTTTCGAGTCGGGATCCGGTGCTCCTCGATCCTTGGTTTTCTGCCACGGGGAAACGGGTAGCGGTCATTGGCTCGGGGGTGGCCGGACTTGCGGCGGCACGCAATCTATCGCTGTTTGGCCATGAGGTGACTGTATACGAGAAGCATGCCAAGCCCGGCGGCATGCTCAACCAGGGCATTCCGGAATTCCGCCTACCGCGCGAAATCATTGACCGCGAAATCGGCCAAATTGAAGCGCAGGGCGTGAAGATTCGGTGCGGCACGGCGATCGGCAAAGATATTCCATTGGCAGACCTGTTCAATGATTTCGATGCGGTGGTCATGGCCGCCGGCACCCTGAAGCCCAACCTGCTTAATATTCCGGGACACAGGCTCGAAGGCATCCGGCACGGGCTTGATTTCCTGCTGGAGGTCAACGAAACGAACAAGGCCGAGATCGGCAAGCGCGTGATCGTAATCGGCGGCGGCTTCACGGCCATGGACTGCGCTCGCACCGCACAGCGGCTGGGGGCCCGGGCCGTGCAATGGGACCTGAAGGTGCTCTATCGGCGATCGAAGGAGCAGATGCGCGTTACGTCCGGCGAACTGGAAGAGCTGGAAACGGAAGATATTCCACTCCAGTGTCACGCCACGCCGATCGCCTACCTCGAAACCAACGGAAAACTATCGGGCATGCGATTCCGCAACACGGAAAACGATACCGAATTCGACGTTCCAGCCGATACCGTTCTCCTGGCCACCGGACAGTTCCCCGACTTTTCATGGATCGAAGACAGCGGGGCTCCGAACCTGGAATCCTATGAAAAGCTCTTTGCCGCCGGCGATTTTGCCCAGGGATCAACATCCCTGATCGACGCCATTGCCCATGCAAAGCAGACGGCGCGGAACGTCGATTCTTTCCTGATGGGGCGCGAGCGCCTGCAAACCGTTGTGAAGGTCGAAGATTCCGTTGGTACCGGACGTACACGGGAGATGGATGCCATCGAACGGCAATCCATGCCCACCCTGCCCCGGCTCGACCGCATGTTGCCGAGCGAAGTGGAACTCGGATACGATGAAGCCGCGGCGATTGAGGAAGCACAGCGGTGCTACCGGTGCAACTATAAGTTCGAGATCGACCAGGATAAGTGCATCAAGTGCGACTGGTGCCTCAAGGCTAAACCCCGCCCCGAGTGCATCCTGATGCTAAAGGAAATCCGGCATGACGAGGAGGGTCGCGTTGTTTCGTGGGAGGCCACGGACACCGTGCGCGACATGAACCTCATTTGGATCAACTCCGATGAATGCATCCGCTGCGGCGCCTGCATCAAGGCCTGCCCCGTCGACGCCATCAACCTGCAAAAGGGTTCGCTTTGCACCGAGCCCCTGATCGGCCAAACTGGCTTGAATTCGGAGAAACCCACATGAAGAAGCCCCCTGTCATATTCATCGCTGGCGAACGGCAGCATGCCGGCAAGACCGTAACCAGTCTCGGCATCATATCGGCGCTGACCAACCATATCGATCCGAAGGACATCGGATATTTCAAGCCGGTCGGCCAGGAGATGATCACGTTGCCCAACGGGAAGAAGATCGACAAGGACGTGCAAATCATCAAGGAATTCACCGGCATCGACATGCCGGACATGGGCATGCTTTCACCGGTGAAGATTGTGTCCGGAGTGACGCGCAACTACATCACCGGCACCCAGCAAAAGGAAATCACCGCCCGCTTTGAAAAGGCAGTCCATAACACACTGGACACGCTTGCCGACAAGAAGCTCATCATCGCCGAGGGCACGGGCCATCCCGGCGTAGGCTCTGTCGTCGGCATGGCGAACTCGCGGGTTGCCAATCTGATCGATGCGAGGATCCTTTATCTGGTCGGCGGCGGGGTTGGACGCACTGTCGACGAGCTGGAAGTCGACCTCTCATACTTCTCGCACCACCATAGCCGCGTGGCCGGCGTCCTGTTCAACAAGGTGCTGCCCAGCAAGGTGGACATGATGAAGGAAGTCCTCACCGAAGAATCCCTCGACCGCATCTTTCCGGAGTGGGATCCTCCACTGAAGGTGTTCGGCTACATGCCCCAGGTAAAGTATCTCAACAACCCCTCGATGCACCTGATCAGCCATAGCTTCAAGGACCACCGCACGATCAAAAGCGGACGAAGCGCCGACGCATGGCATTTGCCCTGCCGAAAAGTGAAGATCATCTCGCAGGACTACGAAGTGTTCGAACCCGAACGCTACCTGCGCCCGCGCGATATCGCCGTCATTGCCGCCGGCTCCCACCGCCGGGTGGCCAAACTACTTGAATTCAACAGCACCCTTCCCGACGAAAAGCTCGGTGGGATTATCCTCACCTGCGCCACCGACAAGCTCCCCGATGAAGCGACACAGGCCCTGTTAAGCCAAAGCCATCTGCCCGCGATCGCCGTGCTGCAGGACACCGCCGAAAGCGACGCCACGCTCTACAAGTGCTACACCAACACCAAGCTCCAGCTCTATGATCACATGAAGTACAAACTCATCGAAGATCTCTTTGCCGAGCATTTCGACGCAGAGCGCTTCATCCGCTCCTTCGGTCTTTAAGGCTACTGAAGCTTGATCTGGTAGAACGTTTCGGACGCCGAGCTCGTCAGGTCCGTGTACGTGTTTTCCGGCGGAGTCGAAGGAGCGGCGCAAATGCGGAGGACACCAGCGATGTCGTTGAATTGATCGTATATACCCGGTTTGGCTCGCTGGCCCAGCGAACGATGGTCGGCGACACCACTTCAGACATAAACAGAAACTGAATACCTCACTGCGTCATGTCCCATGTGCATAGGAAGTGCACGCCCCTCCCCGAAAAAGTCACATGTTCCCGCATCAGGTTCACATGGACCTCCATCCTGTCAAAACACAAAAAAGAGGGCTCGCAAGCCCTCTAGCAGGATGTTCAAAGGGGAAGTATTCTACTCAGTGCAACTTCCGTCGCGCTTTTGATCCTTCTGACCAGAGCCATTACCACCACCTTTGCCTTTCTGCTGACCCGATCCGGATCCATCACAGTCTTTGCTCTGGGTGCAGGTTTTCTTCTGTTCGCATTTGCCTTTGCCCTGACCATTTCCCGAACCGTCGCAAGTTCCCTTGCCGTTTCCAGCCATCGCATTCGCCCCCGAGAAAACTGCGGCAGCAGCAATGAGTGTTATTACGAGATGTTTTACTGTCATTCTAGTCTCCTTGTTTGTTTCCCCGTTCTTGTTAGCCATACAAACGGCAAAGACGTGGGGTCACAAAAAAATGGAATCAATTTCCGGAAACCCAAAGCGAAGCATAGATTGTTTCGAAATCACGTCCTTGCGCAGCACCGCCCTTAAGCACCTCAACCGCCCGAAACATTTCATGACGGTTCAGGTTGCGTGCAAGAAAGTCAATCATGACCCGCTCCACCTGCCGGTCTTCAAAGCCTGCCAGATAAAGGGTCTCGCCCGCCTCCATCACATGGCCCAGCCGCCCTATCTGTGGTCGGTCGTTGCTGCGAAAAACCGCCCGGACCGTCGCTGGAGCAAGACCACTTTCAAGCGCCATCCCGGTATTCTCAACCAGCATCGCCGGCCCAAATCCTTCTCCTCGCGACCGCTTCCCCAGCTCTTCGACAACGATCGTCCGGGCCAGCCGCATATGCTCCAGTCGCTCGCCGGCAGCCACCGAGACCCTGAAAACCCCGACCCCCTTTGCCATGCCCTCATCAATTTTTTCATAGATGCAGCCGACCGGCAGGTTTTCCCGCTGCGCCTCATACACCGGACCCAGCAGTTGCTCCGCATCGGCTGTGCCCAAACCGCGAAGTTGACAGGCTTTCACAATCCGCCCGACCTGTTCCCTATTTGCACCACGCCTGACGCACTCGCCCCGGAAATTTGCCCAGTTGGACAGATCACAGGTATCGGGTTCCGCCCAGGCAGCACATCCAGCAATCCATGCCAGCATCAACATTTTATGCATTGTTTTCATCATACACCTGAATCATCGCATTCATGTTGCCGAAACCGTCCGGCCGAACGGCCGTCGCCTTGGGATCTGCAAGCCAACGCTCGCCATCCACGAGGAACAGGTACTCGTAGCGCCCTTCGGGAAGCTCCACCGTAGCCGTCCAATGCCCGGAAGCATCTGGCCCATCCAATACAATATCCCCCGTTTCCCAGCTATTGAACGTGCCCACCAACTCCACTTGGTCGGCATCGGGTGCATGCAGTTCGAAGCGCACGGTTACCAGTTGCGACGCCGCCGGAGCAACCTCCTGACCAGACTTCAGATAATCGAGCCCGAGCATGATCAGCAGCATTGCCATTGCTCCGGAAAGGGCCGGGATAAACCAGGTTCCATGGCGTATTCGCCTCGTCTGTTTTCCTGTATGACGCCACGCCGGTGCAGCATCCATTACCCGGTTTGTGAACCCGTCCGGAGCCTTGGTTCGATGGTTTTCCAACCGCTCGATCAATTCATCATGCCTTTTCATAATTCATCATCTCCGCCAATTGGTTCCGTGCCCTGAGCACGCGCATCTTGGCTGCGCTCACCCCGATTCCAAGTACACGGGAAATTTCATCGTAGGCCATGTTTTCCATGTACTTTAACCGTAGCGGTGCGCTCAATTTGGCTGGAAGCCGAGCCAGTGCAGCCTCCAGTTCGGCATAGTCCGCTGACTCATCAAAAGCCTGACTCTCTCCCTCGGCATGGTAAGCATCTTCCATCTTTTGCCGGTTGGTCCTTTTTCGGAACAGGTTTTTGGTTTGGTTCGCACAAATCCTCAACAACCACGACCGGAAGTTGTAGGCCGGATTGTATTGATCCAGCTTTGTGTAGGCTCGCACGAAGGCATCCTGAGCCATGTCTGCCGCATCTGCGTGATTGCGTGTCATGCTCACCGCCAATCCAAACACCGAATCCTGATAGCGCGTCACTAAATGCGCAAAGGCATCGCGGTTGCCCGTCAAGCAAGCACCCACCAGCTCCTGGTCCGTCTGTTCATCCATGGCCATCTTTCATAAGCCGTACACGGCTCGCCCCCGTTTCGTCACAATTTCTCACATTGCATTGCGCCAAAAATAACGTTCCTCGCCCGCAATTCAATATTATGAATTTTTCATATTTTAATGTATTGACATATTAATATAGCTGAATATGTTTATACGTATGAATACGACCGAAATGAAATGCGCACTGGAAAACCTGTCTCCGGAAGCCATTGGCGGCGCGGCCGACATGTTGCGTATACTGGCGCATCCGATGCGGCTTCGAATTGTTGACGCATTGCATACCGCCGGCGAATTACCGGTAGGCGCCCTCGTGGATTATCTCGGCATCGCCCAGTCGGCAACCTCGCAACACCTGAACCATATGCGCAGGTCCGGGCTGATCCAATCGGCACGGCGCGGCAAGGAAGTATGGTATTCGATTGCGGACCACCGCCCCATTGCGTTGCTCAACTGTATCTGTAATTGCTGTGATAAAAGGGAATAGACAAATCACGGGTCCGGTTATAGGGTTTTACCCATAGGCCCGGCGACATAGGAACTTCATTACAAGGAATGCAAATGAAACGACTTAAAATGACCGCCTTCAGCATCCGCTTCCCATGGATCATCATGGGCCTCGTTATCGCCATGGTCATTGGATTCGGCGCGCAGTTTCCCAAGGTCAAGTTCGACAACGACCCGGAAAACATGCTGGCCAAGGATGAATACATCCGCGTGTTCCACAATCAGGTCAAGGCGAAGTTCAACCTGTACGATTTCGTCATTGTCGGGATTGTAAACGACCAGAATCCGGACGGAATCTTCAACGTCGATACGCTGGGAAAAATCGATGAACTCACCCGGGAACTGATCAGCCTGCGTGAAAACACCGACGGACTTCCCGAGGTCATCCGCAACGGCAAGCCCTATGTGCCCGACCTCGAACCTAAAAGCGCGTGGAAGCGCGGACTTGCCAAGCTGTTCCGCAACGATGTCAACCGCCTGTTTACCGACGACGGCAGCTCGGCCATCATCGCGCCCGAGATCATCAGTCCCAGCGTAGTGGACAACATCAAGCAGGCCGACCGCGGACAGCTGGCCATCGAGTATCTCATGGAAGAAGCGCCTCAAACCCGCGAAGCGGCGCTGGACATCCGCAAGGACGCGATGAACAACCCGCTCTACAAAGGCACGCTCGTCTCCGAAGACGGCAAGGCGATCGCCCTCTACATTCCGATAAAAGCCAAGACCTATTCCTACAACGTCGCCAACCTGGTCGAACACCTGACCAAGGACTGGGACAGCGCCGACCAGGTATTCATTACCGGCCAACCGGTGGCGCAGGACACGTTCGGCGTGGAAATGCTGGTACAAATGGCCTCCTCCGCCCCGCTGGCCGGACTCGCCATCTTCCTGCTGCTGCTCTTCTTCTTCCGGCGCCTGTCGCTGATCATTGCCCCGATGCTCGTGGCCGTCGTCAGCGTCATCGTTACCATGGGCCTTCTGATCGGACTGGGCTTCGACGTGCACATCATGAGTTCGATGATTGCCATTTTCCTGATGCCCATCTCCGTGGCCGATTCGGTGCACATCCTCAGCGAATTCTTCGATGCATACCCCAAGTACCGCAACAAGTCGGAAACCATCCGGCACGTCGTCGGCCACCTTTTCAAGCCCATGCTCTACACCTCGCTCACCACCATCGCCGGCTTCGCCTCGCTGGCCACCACGCCCATCCCGCCGGTCAAGGTATTCGGCCTCCATGTCGCCTTCGGGGTGGCGCTGGCCTGGGTGCTGACCATGACTTTCGTACCCGCCTACATCATGCTCTTTGTCCGCACGAAGATGCTCGACCAGCTCAAGCCGGAGAGCAAGGAAGTGCACGACCACGGCATGCTCGGTCGATCGTTGGGGCGGCTGGGGCGCGTATCCTACAACCGCTGGAAACTGATTCTCGTGCTAACCTCGGTCGTCATCGCAGTTTCGGCCTATGGAATCTCCCGCATCAAGGTGAACGACAATCCGGTAAAATGGTTTACGAAAAACCACCGGATCCGCATGGCCGACCGCGTCCTGAATAACCACTTCGGCGGCACCTACACCGCCTACCTGACGCTCAAACCGGAAACGATCCAAACTCCCACCTGCGCGGAACGCATTGAAATGATGCGCCAAGCCGCCATCAAGCGTTTCAGCAAAACCCTGCCCGACGCCTCGCAAACCTTCCTCGCCCGGCTCGACCAGGTAAACAACGAAGTCGCATCGGGCAAGCCGTTCGATGAAGAGCGCTGCTTCGCCGATCTCGTTGATTTCGCCAAGGAACTCGATGAACAAGTCACCGGCGCTTGGAACGCTCTGGGCGATACGATCAACTATCTCGATCCCGATGGCCTGACCTACGACAAAATCACGGCCGCCATTGCCACGGTCGGCGATGAAGCCACTCGCAAAACCTTTACGCAGGATATGCAGGACTATCGCGATCTCAAGGGCGCAGACCTGCAGAACAAGGCGCTTGCGATCGTCGATGACAACAGCGCCCTCTCCTTCAGCGACTTCCTGTTCGAAGCGCGTGCCGATGCCATGGCGCCCCCATTCAAGAAGCCGGACATGCTCGCCTATATCGCCCGCCTGCAGGATCATCTCAAAACCGTGCCGAAAATCGGCAAGACCAGCAGCGCCGTCGATGCGCTGAAGAAGGCCAACTATGAACTCAACTACGATGCCAACGTATCGGCGGAACGCAACGACAGCTTCTACGGCATACCGCCCAACCCGTCGGCCGTTGGCCAGGTCTTCATCCAGCTTGAAGGCATGAAGAAGAAGGACAGTCTGTTCCATCTCATCACCAAGGACTACAACGAAGTCAACCTCTGGATCCAACTCAAGAGCGGTGACAATACCGACATGCAGGAAGTGGTCAAGGACATCAGCAAATGGATGGCCGACAACCCCGCGCCGGTCAAGCTGGACGTCGGCTGGGCCGGCCTGACCTACCTCAACGTCGTCTGGCAGGAAAAGATGGTGACCGGCATGCTCTACTCCCTGTGCAGCAGTTTCGTGGTCGTGCTCATCATGATGATGGTGCTGTTCCGTTCGCCGCTGTACGGCCTGCTCGCCATGATCCCGCTCAGCGTAACGATCACCTTCATCTATGGCTTGATCGGCCTCGTCGGCAAGGACTACGACATGCCCGTCGCCGTGCTCTCCTCGCTGACACTGGGCCTGAGCGTCGACTTCGCGATCCACTTCCTCGAACGCGCCCGCGAACTCACTAGGCAATACGGCAGCTGGAAGGAGGCCATATGGCATATGTTCCAGGAGCCGGCCATGGCCATCAGCCGCAACGCGATCATCATCTCGATCGGCTTCACACCGCTGCTCTTCGCGCCGCTGGTGCCCTACAAGACCGTAGGCTTCTTCCTCGCCACCATCATGGCCGTCTCGTGGATCGCCACCCTATTCATCCTCGCGGCCCTGATCACCGGACTGCAGAAGTATCTATTTAAACACGAAGACACAAAGGACTCTAAGGAGGAAGGTTTGGAAGATATCGCTTTGTGACCTTCGAGCCTTAAACAAAGCGAGTGTTTTATTAAAACGGAGGAATGGAAATGAAATTGAAAATGATTGCAGCATTGTTGATGGCATCGGTCTCCAGCGTATTCGCGGACCCGACCGTGGATGAAATCGTGAACAAGGCCAACCGGGCCGCCTACTACGCCGGCGACGATGGCCGCGCCGAAGTTGAAATGACCATCACCGACAAGAACGGCGGTACGCGTACCCGCAAGTTTGCCCTGCTCCGCATGAATACCGAAGACGACAACCAGAAGTTCTATGTCTATTTCAAGGAACCGGCCGACCTCTACAAACAGGTCTTCATGGTTTGGAAAAACGTCAAGGGAAACGACACCCGCTGGATGTGGTTGCCGGCGCTCAACCTGAAACGTGAAATCGCGCCCGGCGACAAACGGACTTCCTTTGTCGGCTCCGACTTCGTCTACGAGGACGTTTCCGGCCGCAACCTGAACGAAGACACCCACGAGCTGATTGAAACCACGGATACACAGTATGTGATCAAGAATACACCGAAGAATCCCGACGATGTGGAATTTTCCTACTTCACCGTCAAGATCGATAAGGATACCTTCCTGCCGCGGCAGGCCGAATACTACGACAAGAACGGAAAGCTCTACCGCACAGTAGAAGCCACCAAGATCGAAACCGTCCAGGGCTTCCCGACCGTCACCGAATCGGTCGTCAAGGACCTCAACAGCGGCGGCTCCACCGTCAACAAATTCACCAACGTCGAATACAACATCGGCCTCAAGGAAAACATCTTCACCGAACGTTTCCTGCGCCGCCCACCGCGCGAAGTCACCCGCTAACCTAGATGGAGCTTCCAGCTCCGTTTAGGCAGAACAACGCACTTTGGCGAAACCAACGGAGCATGATGCTCCGTCTACATTGGAGTCATCATGAAGAAAATCGGTCAAATCAGTCTGATCAGTCTAATCCTAGGAACGAATGCATTCGCGCTCGACACCGAGCTCCACGGCTTTGTGGATGGCCGCGCCGGTGTGCGTACTCAAAACGACCCGCACGAGGACGACCGCAGCCTGACAGAAGCACGGCTCCAGCTCGATTCGCTCACCTATCTCGAACATGCCACGCTCCAAGCCCGGGCGGATCTGGTTTATGACGATCTGTTCGACGACATCGAAAAGGTGGATCTCGAAAACGGCGATGGATTCATCGACCTGCGCGAACTAAACGTGCTGTTCACGCCGGTCGACATCGTCGACATGAAAGTCGGCCGCCAAATCCTCACCTGGGGTACGGGCGACCTGCTGTTCATTAACGACCTGTTTCCCAAGGACTGGAACTCGTTCCTGCTGGGCCGCGACGAGGAGTATTTGAAGGCGCCCTCGGACGCCCTCTTCGCCAGTTTCTTTCCGGCTATCGGCACCATCGACGTGGCCTACATGCCGCGAATGGATGCCGACCGCTACATTGATGGACGCCGCGTTTCCTTCTGGAATCCCATGACGCAGAGCATCGTCGGACAAAATGCGGTAGTTGATGCCGAGCGACAGGATGCATGGTTCAAGGACAACGAAATCGCCGTGCGCTTTTACCGCCCCTTCCTCAGCTATGAAGCGGCGCTCTATGGCTACCACGGCTTCTGGAAGAGCCCGAACGGATTTGACCCCGCAACTGCCAACGCCTATTTCCCGCGCCTGAATGTCTACGGCGCCAGCGTCAAGGGCTCCGTGGGAAAGGCCATCATCAATGCCGAAACCGGCTACTACGATTCGAGCGGCGACCGCCGCGGCACCGACCCGTTTGTCCCCAACTCGGAATTGCGTGTCCTGGCCGGGTACCAGCGCGAAGTCGCCAAAAACACCACGGCCGCCATGCAGTACTACGCTGAATGGATGATGGATTACGACGGCTACAAATCAGGTGTTCCCTCCGGAACCGCCCGCGACGAAGTCCGCCACGTTTTGACCCTGCGCCTGACGAAAATGATGATGAACCAGAACCTGATCCTCGGCCTTTTCACCTTTTATTCGCCCAGCGACAACGACGCCTATTTCCGCCCCAATGCCACCTACAAACTGAATGACCATTGGCAAGTCACGGCCAATGGTAACGTGTTTATCGGCGAGGACAAGCATACCTTCTTCGGGCAGTTCGAGCGCGACAGCAACATCAACCTAGGCGTCCGCTACAGTTTCTAAAGAACAGGCAGGGCGGGCTCGCCGAGCCCGCTGCACGCGTGATCGGCCCGTATGCCCGACACTGCCAGGGAGCCGCCAATCATTCGAACGGGCGGACGCCCCGGCGGTGCGTCCCTACCAAGAAAAACGAGCGAGATAATCGTTGACACCGCCCGGAAGGAAAACCTATAGGTTTCCTCCGTTGGCAATCCAACGGTTAAATTGAAATGAAAAATTATCTGACAAAATCGATTAAGCAGCAACATCGCACCAATTCGGTGTGCATGTGGCATTCTACCTATCCGGAAGGAGTGGCGTTGCGATACGGTTGATCAGTGCAAATACCCGTTTTGACAAGCCCGCCTTCCAGCCCCGGAAAGCGGGCTTTTTATTTTCCTACCCCCAAAAAGCAATTAAACCATGACGAAGACAACAACATTAAAACCGAAAACCCCGAATCATTTTGGGTCCATGGAGGAAGTGTAAAAACGATGAAGACCTATAATCTTACGATCGCGACTCCCCATGGACTCCATCTCCGGGTCGCCGCAAAAATAGTGGAACTGGTCAGACGGACCGAAGCCAAGGTCCGCCTGTTCGGCCGGGACAACCGGCAGGCGGACGGTGGTTCCATTATTTCGCTGATGACCCTGGGCGCGGAACATGGACACCGCGTTCGCGTTGAGGTGGAAGGCCGGAATGAGCAGCTAGTGCTCGACGGCCTGGCCGAAATCTTCAACGAAAAGATGGTTGCTTGACCCAAGGGACCAAAGTAGCGGATGGCTCGTAACGAGCCATCCCTTCCTACTTCCGTTTGGGAAGTACGGTGATGTTCGGTTTCGGCGGGGTTTCCATGCCGAAACCCATAAAAAATGAGGGATGAGGAGGCTGATTGTAGGCCACATTCTGCCAGGCAACAGCCAGCCGATACTGCGGATCTTGCATCAAGGTAATGAGGCGGCGCTTGGCCGGAATGGTGGTGCTGAAAATGCGCAACTCCTTGCTGTCATCGGTGCGCCAGATCACCTCTTCCCGATAGTCACCGAACAGATCGGCGGAGAGGCAGGGCGTTGCCTTGGTCCCATTGTTGGACGCGCAATCGTATTCCGAGGCCTCAAGAAGGACGTCCAATTCCCCGGTTTCCCAGTTGTACTTTGAAATCGTGGTTCCACTCAGCAGTTCCACCAGATCGTCGCCGTCCCAGTTGACCACAAAGTTCATGGGTAAACGGTATTTGGAGGCAATCACATTGCCCTTCGCATCATAGAGCGGGCATCCGGTGGAGCCCCATAGCTCGCAACCGGGATGGGTTGGATCAATATCGGCCGCACATGCGCGGCCGGTATCCTTGCCGGCTTCACGACGGAAAATAATTTCACCGGTTCCGGCATCGCGCAGGGCATTGCCATAGGGAGCGTGTTCCTGGCAGGTCCACATTTCCAGTCCGGGTCGGTCCGGATCGAGATCGGTAAAATGGTGCGCGTCACCGTGTCCCATTGCCGTGGTGTACAGGCCGGTCCCGTCATCATCCACGCACATGGCCCCGTACAGGATTTCATCCTTGCCGTCGCCATCCACATCGCCGACCGCCAAGCTGTGATTGCCCTGCCCCCCGTATGGAGCCGCCACCTTGTTGGAATCAAACACCCAGCGCTGAACCAGCTTCCCGTCTTTCAGGTCCCACGCCACCAGAAACGTGCGCGTATAGTAGCCGCGGCACATCACCACCGAAGGATGCACGCCGTCGAGATAAGCCACGCACGCGAGATAGCGCTCACTGCGATTTCCGTAGCCATCTCCCCACAGCCGCTTCATTTCCCCGCCGGACGGCTCGAGATCCGAAGGATTTCCGGGCACCCGGTACGGTACATAGTTTGTTGTGCAGATCGCGGCACCGGTCAATCCATCGAAGCAGGTCAGGTATTCGGGGCCAGACAGGATGCGTCCGTCGCCATTCACCCAATCGGCGTGCCGGTCCCCAATATAGTTGCCCTTGCCATCCTTGGATCCATCGGCCGTCTTGCAGATCAGCTCCGCTCTCCCGTTCCCGTCGAAATCGTAGACCATGAACTGGGTATAATGTGCGCCGGCCCGGATGTTCGGTCCCAGATCAATGCGCCACAGCTTGGTTCCGTCGAGCTTGTAGGCATCCAGTAATACATTGTCCGTTTTGCCCCCATGGGCGTTGTCGTGGGCCTCTCCCTCCCATTTGAGAATGATTTCGTACTCCCCATCGCCATCCAGATCGCCCACCGAACAGTCGTTGGCCGAATAGCCTCCGCCAGGCCGGTCCAACTTGATGGCAAGATAGGGACTGGGCTTTTGCGAGGCCTCGGCCCATTCGGGTTCGCCTTTTTCTCCGTTGATCAGCGGCATGGCAAAATAACGGGTATTGGGAGGAACGCGATTCGCTGTCGTATCGACAAAATCGGTCGTTTGGGTGATCGGCTCGTTGTTCAGCTTAAGCGGCTGTTGATTGCCGACGCGGCGGTAGACGTCGAAGGCAATATCATCCGGATCGCTCGCCAGCAGGCGCCAACTGACATAGACCTTCCCGCCTTCGTTGATCGCGACCACGCCACGGTTCAGATATTCCATGTAGCGCTTGGAAAGTTCCGTTCCCCCGTCCGTCGCGTTGGCGATCGCCGTTTTGGTCGACGGTTGTTCAACGGTGTTCGATGTCTGGGCATAAACCGGCAGTACGGCGGAAGCAGCACATAGGATAAGCAGTTGTCTCGTTTTCATAAGCTTCATTGATGCGCTATGCAGCACGGTTTTGCAACCGTTCATAGCGTTTTGGATTTATACAAAACCGCACATCAATTCGACTTCAGTGGACACCGAACGTTCACCGGATATCCGGATAGCTTTCGCGCCAGCACCTGCTTTAGCATCGGCACCCCGCCGGCGCTGAACGGCTGGCTGTAGGCGCGAATCTCCTCCTGCAAGACGGCGGCCTCACCTACCTTCGCAGCGACCACCAGCGTTTCCATCGCCGCATAGATTTCGGGGCGGACATTCGCCGTGGCGCAGACAAAGCCGGCCGCGCCCTGCTGCACGGGTTCGAAGAGGTTCGTGCTGCTGCCGACAAAGTAGCGTGGCGTATGCTCCATCAGTTCCAGGTTTTGCGCGGAATCCTTCATGGCGTAGTGCGGTGTTTCCCGAAGGATTTCAGGTGTGATCGGATTGCCCGAATGCTTGGGGAAGTTGTAGAGAATGAATGGCACATCGGCGACGGACTCCAAGGCGGTAAAATATTCAATAATGCCCTTCGCCGACAGCCCCACCGGATAGATCGGCGGCAATGCAGCAATGGCATCCGCTCCCAACTCGTTGGCCCATTGCACCTCGATCTTGTTCTGCGCCAACCCAGTCCCTCCGGCATGCAGTACGATCAGTCCAGGAAAATAGCGGCGCGCCAGCTTGAGTAGTGTTTTTCGCTCTTCGGGCAGCAGCGAATAGAACTCGGCCGTCGTCCCGTTCACCATGATACGATGTACGCCGTGGTGCGCGAGAAATTCCAGATGGCGAATAAAGGCACGCTGGTCGATTTCGCCGGATTCATCAAACGGGGTCAGCACAGGAACGATCAAGCCCTTCAGCCCCACCTCCGCGTATTCAGCGGCAAACAACTTCTGATGTTGATGGAACAATTCCTCCGATACCGATTCGATTTCGAGGTGATAGTCCTCGTCGCAGTAGATATGCAGATCCGCCCACTTCTTGCTTTCGGCGCCATATTCCGAAAACTCGCGCAGATTGCTTTGCAGAAAGGTGGCGATCGCCTTTTCCCGGTCATAGCCTCGGTCCCCGATATCGCGGTCTACCCGGGTCGCCAGTTGCGTCTTCCAATCGGAATCGATGAAGATGGAAAAGTCGACCATTTCCCGAAAATCGCGATAAGTCGCGATTTCGCCGTCCAGAATATTAAAACGCGCCGATTCATATGGCGTGGAGTCCAAAGCCTCTCCGCTTTCCTTGTCATATAGCGGTCGTCGGAAGGTGCGCCCGGCTTTCATTTCCACCAGATGATCCTTCAGCAACTCCAGCTTGTTGGCCTCGGGATGCGGGCCGAATATATTTCGTTCCGCCCGGAATGCACGCGAGGTTTTGTAATCATCGAGCCGTAGCACCGCCGCTTCGGACAATTGCTCCGCCAACGCCGAGGAAAAGGTCGATTTCCCTGTTCCACCCGGCCCACCAATCGCAACCAGCACCGGAGTGCGCCTGCCGCCAAACATGGTCTGCAGCAACTCCGCCACCACCTGTTCCGGTGCACGACGGCTTCCATTCCTAAGGGCAATATGGGCTTTGTATTTATGCATGGCGGGCAATGTAGCGGATTTGCAATGGGTGGAAAACCTGAATCCATAGCGATGAAGCCATCCCATCGTGGTAATGAGATTTCCCCGGATTGATAATGATTCAGGCAGAAAACCCACTTTTCAATAGTTGAAGGGGCCGGTAGAATGACGGAAGTTAACGGAGGTTACTTATGATTGGTCATATCGTAGTCGAAGATCGCTTCCTGCACCAAGGAATCGACCACCATCTATTCGTTACGCAGAGCGAGGAGAACGAGTATGAATTTCGATTCGAGGTTCGTTGCATTCCGCAGGGAAAGGCTGAATATGAATCGGTTTATGAGCGGGTTGTGGACCTCACCGACATGCTGGCCCAGTGCCCCAACACCACAGTCAACCAGCTTATTGAGGCGGAACTTTCCTCTGTTCGGCTGGAGGTTTTTGCCGATGAAGCGCCGCATGCCCACGACCCGTGAGAACAGTTGGTGGCCGTGAATCGGCGGTTATATCACCGGGCGACCGGATAAGGCAAAGGGTGACGACCCCGCCAATCAGCGCATAGATCACATCGGAAACCGTATCGGGAACAGAGGTAGTCCAGTTGGGTGTCATACCCAATAGCACTTCGAGGATTTCCCACAAGATTGATACGAACAAAAGCCACGCTATCATACCAACCCGAAGGCCCAATCCAATGCGGCTATTCGACCGATGCTTCAACCACAGATGCCACCCCATGCCGGCAGACGAAATAACAAACAGCCCTCCGGTGAGGCTGTGCATTAAGATATCGTACCACATCGTCGTGTGGAAAAGGCCATCGTACAACCCGAGGACCAACAGGACCGAAACGAGAAGCGGTCCCCCCATGATGACGATTGTCTTCTGCCAAAACATAAGAATTCCACGGATCAGAGCAGAAGGCAACTGCCTCACTGGCTCTTCGGGAGGTTACACCGCTTCTATGAAAAATGAACTCTCTTTTAGGAAAAACAAAACCGGATCTCCTAAAGGAGACTGCGGCTTATCGCAAACCAACCTAAACGATTCACAGAGCGGCATTGATTGCGGCAAAGCAATTCGGCAGGGCTATGCTCGTAGCTTTTTGAGCGCCCAGGCCATGTTCTGACCAAGCTTCCGGGCCGTATTAACACCCTCTTCATCCTGTTTTACCGCCCCCAGGGGACCTCCGATGCCATCGTTCCAGTAGCTGGAACCCACGACGATCATCTCGTTGATCAGGAAAAAGTGGTTCATCGAATCAAAGGTATGGATCGCTCCACCGCGTCGGGCGGCGACCACGCCGGCGCCAAGCTTGCGCCGCAACTCCCCGTTCGGGCGAAGGACATACCCGGCGCGATCGATCAGGGCTTTCATTTCCGCCGTTACGTCGGCGAAGTAGGTTGGAGAACCCAGCAGGATTCCATCGGCTTCGCGCATCTTGTCGAGATATTCATTGAGCGGGTCGGCATCGATTACGCAACGGCTTTCACCGCTTTCGCGGCACCAGTTGCAGGCGGTACATCCGCGCAATACCTGGCCGCCGACCTGAATCAACTCGGTCTCGATTCCTTCCGATTCCAACGCTGCAAGCACACACTTCAGCAAGAATTCCGTATTGCCCTCCCTGCGCGGGCTTCCATTAAATGCAACCACCTTCATTTTTCCCCTCCGTTTTCCACCGCTGAAAAAGAAATCAAAGATGACGGGCGAGTGCGAGGAGAAGGAATAAAAAAACCGGAGGTCTCCAGGAGCCTCCGGCTTGCATTAAAGCATTCTTCGTTCAAGTTACGGCAAAATGGTATCGCCCATCAGGTATTTATCCACTTCGCGGGCGCAACCACGGCCCTCGTTGATGGCCCAGACGACGAGCGATTGGCCGCGGCGGGAGTCGCCACAGGCGAATACCTTGTCCACGTTCGTGGAATAGATTTCGTGTTCGGCCTTGTAGTTGGAACGTGCATCGCGCTCGACTCCCAACTGCTCGGCGACCGGATCTTCCGGCCCGAGAAAGCCCATGGCCAGTAGGACGAGATCGGCTTCAACACGCTGTTCGGTACCATCAACCGCCTTGGGCATCTTGCCGCCCTTGCCGTTGTCCACCCACTCCACTTCAACCGTGTGGATGGCCACCAGATTGCCGTCGGCATCGCCTTCGAACTTGGTGGTCATGACCGAAAAGTTGCGGGGATCCTTGCCCTGCAGGGCTATGGCCTCCTGCTGTCCGTAGTCGGTCTTCAGGTTGGCGGGCCACTGCGGCCACGGATTGGACACGCGGTTGCGGTCGGCATCCGGCTTGGGCAGGATTTCAAGCTGAGTTACCTTTTCGCAACCGTGACGGAGCGAGGTGCCAACGCAGTCGGTACCGGTATCCCCGCCGCCAATCACGATGACCTTCTTGTCCTTGACGGAAATATAGTTGCCGTCTTCCAGATTGCTATCGAGCAGGCTTTTGGTGTTCGCATGGAGAAATTCCATGGCGAAGTAGACCCCTTTGAGGTCGCGGCCTTCCACGGGAAGATCGCGCGGCTTGGTGGCTCCGGTGGCGAGCACGACAGCATCGTACTGCTTCTTGAGTTCGGTTGCGCTGATATCCTTGCCAACTTCCACGCCGGTTTTGAAGGCCACGCCTTCTTCTGCGATAATGTCGATGCGGCGCTGCATGACCTGCTTGTCGAGCTTCATGTTCGGAATACCGTACATCATCAAGCCGCCGATGCGATCGGCTCGCTCGTAGACGGTCACGTTGTGTCCGGCGCGGTTTAGCTGCTGGGCGCAGCAGATCCCGGCAGGCCCGGAACCGATGACCGCAATCTTCTTGTCGGTACGGATTTCCGGAGGCTCGGGCACGACCCAACCCTGCGCAAAGCCGTTGTCGATAATGGCGCGTTCGTTGTCGTGGATCGTTACCGCGGGCTCGTTGATGGCCAGAACGCAACCGGCTTCGCACGGCGCCGGGCATACGCGGCTGGTGACTTCCGGCAGATTGTTGGTGTGGTGCAGACGGTCGAGCGCTTCATGCCAGCGGTTGCGGTAGATCAAGTCGTTCCATTCCGGAATGAGGTTGTTGATCGGGCAGCCGCTTGCGCCCCCTTCCATCATTTCGCCCCGGTGGCAGAACGGCACACCGCAGTCCATGCAGCGGGCCCCCTGCTCGCGGCAGGTTTGCTCGTCGCGCAGAATGTAGACTTCATCCCAATCCTTAACGCGTTCCTGAGGATCGCGCATCGGGTTGGATTGCCGTACATATTCCAAGAATCCAGTTGGTTTTCCCATAACTAAATCTCCTTAACAGATCGTTTAGGCACTCATGGCCGCAATGTGCATATCGAATGCAGCATCGATGATTTGTTCTTCGGTTTCATATTCACCGGTATCCCGCGCCGTCTCGATGTATTCGAGCATACGCTTATAGTCGGTCGGGATCACCTTAACGAACTTGTTGATCGTTTCATCCCAGTTAGCCAGCATGCCTTCGGCAACGGTTGAGCCGGTCTTGGTCTGGTGGGCGTTGATCATGTCTTTCAGGTTGGCAATATCCTGATTTGCATGCACCTTCTCGATTTCGATCATTTCCATATTGCACTTTTCCGCAAAGTCGCCGTCTGCGTCGTAGACGTAGGCGATGCCTCCCGACATGCCCGCGCCAAAGTTGCGGCCGGTCTTGCCGAGAATGATTGCCAAACCGCCGGTCATGTATTCGCAACCGTGGTCGCCGATGCCTTCGACCACCACTTCCGCGCCGGAGTTGCGTACGCAGAAGCGCTCGCCAGCTACACCGCGGATGAAGGCCTTTCCGCCGGTCGCCCCGTAGAAGCAGACGTTACCGACGAGGATATTGTCTTCGGCCACAAACGGAACCCCCCGGTTCGGGTAGATGGCAAGATGCCCGCCGGAAAGCCCTTTGCCGACATAGTCGTTGGCGTCGCCTTCCAGCTCCAGTTCGATACCCTTGCACATGAACGCACCCATGGACTGACCGATGGATCCGTTCAGCTTGAAATGCACGGTGCCGTCCGGCAAACCCTTGTCCTTGTAGATCTTAGTCATTTCGTGCGACAGGATGGTGCCGACGGAACGGTCGGTATTGACCACATCGAACTCGGCCTGAACCTTCTCGCCGTTTTCCAGCGCAGGCTTGGCCGCTTCGACCAGCTTCCAGTCGATGACCTCTTCCAGCATGTGGTTCTGATTCTTGCAGTGGTAGGTTCCGCCTTCCTCTGCACCAACCGTTTCCTTGTGAAGGATCGGTGAAAGGTCGAGGTTCTTGTACTTCCAGTGATCAACATCGTCGCGGAACTTGAGGCACTGCGACTGGCCGACCATCTCGTCGATGGTACGGAAGCCGAGTTCGGCCATGATTTCCCGCAGGCCGTCCACCAGGAATTCGAAGAAGTTCACCACATAGTCCGGGGAGGAATCGAACTTGGCACGCAGCTCACCGCGCTGGGTTGCAATACCGACCGGGCAGGTGTTCGAGTGGCACTTGCGCATCATGATGCAGCCCTGCACCACAAGTGCGGCCGTTGCCACGCCCCACTCTTCCGCCCCCAGCAAGGTGGCGATGGCGAGGTCGCGCGACGTCTTCATCTGTCCGTCGGACTGAACCACGATGCGGTTGCGCAGACGGTTGCGTACCAGCGTCTGGTGGGTTTCGGATAGACCAAGTTCCCACGGCAGACCGGCATGCTTGATGGAACTAAGCGGCGATGCGCCCGTACCACCATCGTAACCCGAAATCAGGACGGCATCGGCCTTGGCCTTGCACACCCCGGCGGCGACGGTGCCAACGCCGGCTTCGGAGACCAGCTTGACGTTGACGCGCGCATCGCGGTTGGAGTTCTTCAGGTCGTAGATCAACTGCGCCAAATCCTCGATCGAATAAATGTCATGGTGCGGCGGCGGGGAAATCAGCCCCACGCCCGGCGTCGAATTACGGGTGCGGCCGATCCAGCCGTTCACCTTGTGGCCAGGCAGATGTCCGCCTTCGCCTGGCTTCGCGCCCTGTGCCATCTTGATCTGCAGTTCGGACGCTTTGGAGAGATAGTAGCTGTTCACCCCGAAACGACCGGAAGCAATCTGCTTGGTGGCCGAGCACATGTCGTCGCCATTGGGCAACTTTTCATACCGGGAAGGATCTTCGCCCCCCTCGCCCGAATTGGAGCGCGAACCGATTCGGTTCATCGCAATGGCCAGCGTGGTATGTGCTTCCCAGGAGATGGATCCGAACGACATGGCGCCGGTGGCAAAACGCTTGAGAATATTTTCCGCCGGTTCGACCTCGTCAATCGAGATCGGCGCACGGTCGGACTGGAATTCCATCAGGCCACGCAGGGTAAAGGCCGCTTTGCTCTGGTCGTTGACCGCCTTGCAATATTCCTTGTACTTGGCGTAGTCGTTTTCGCGTGTACATTCCTGCAACAGGCGGATGGTGAGCGGATTGAAGAGGTGGCGTTCGCCATCCTTGCGCCAATGGTATTCGCCGCCCGGATCGAGCACCTTGGACGTGCCGCCACGGACCGGGAAACCCTTGCGGTGCTTCATCGCCGTTTCCTTGGCGATATCGTCCAAACTGAGGCCTTCGATCCGGCTAACGGTACCAGTGAAGTATTTGTTCACCACGTCGGAGTTGATCCCGAGAATCTCGAAGATCTGCGCACCTTGGTAGGAGGCCAGAGTCGAAATCCCCATTTTAGAGAAAATCTTCAGCAGGCCGCCATCGACCGCCTTGATGTAGTTCTGAATCGCATCCTCGGCGCTCAGGCCGTTGAGCAGATCGTCCTTTTCCATCTGGCGAATGGTGTCGAGCGCCACGTAGGGATTGATGGCCGAAGCACCGAAGCCCAGTACCGTGGCAAAGTGGTGTACTTCGCGCACATCGCCGACTTCCATGACGATATCGGCCTTGCCGCGCTTGCCGGCGCGGATGAGATAGTGGTGCACGGCGGCGGCGGCCAGCACCGACGGAATCGGCGCGTGGTCGGAGTTCATGTGGAAGTCCGACAGAATAATAATCGAGTGTCCCTCGTCGATGGCGTCTTCAGCGTAGCGGCAGACGCGGTCGAGTGTTTTTTCAAGCGTTCCAGGCCCGCCGTTGACCGGATAGACGATTTCAAGGCGCTTGGCCTGGAAATGGCTCTGGTCGAGGAACAGCAGACGCGAAAGATCTTCGTTGGTCAGCACCGGCTGGTCGATGGCAATGCGGCGGCAGTGTTCCGGAGACTCGGTCAGGATGTTCTTGAAGCCGCCCACATACGTGCGCAGATCCATAACGATCCGTTCGCGAATCGGATCGATCGGCGGATTGGTGACCTGGGCAAAAAGCTGTTTGAAATAGTGCGACAGCTGCACCGGACGATCGGAAAGAACGGCCAGCGGATTGTCCGCACCCATGGAACCGAGCGGTTCCTTGCCGCCGGTGGCCATCGGTTTGAGGATCTCGTTGACGTCCTCATAGGTGTAGCCAAAGGTCTGCTGGCGCTTGAAGAGCGTGCGGGTGTTGGGTAGCTTCAACTCATAGTCATCCGCCGGCGGAAGATCCTTCAGGTGAATCATATTTCCGCCCACCCAGTCCGCATAGGGCTGGCGCGAGCAAAGATCGGCCTTCAACTCTTCGTCGGAAATGATGCGACCCTGTTCCAGGTCGGCCACGAACATCTTGCCGGGCTGCAGGCGGCCGCGGACCTTTACCTTGGTATGGTCGACATTGATGACCCCGGTCTCGGACGCCATGATCAGGGTATCGTCTTCGGTCACGCAGTAACGAGACGGACGCAGGCCGTTGCGGTCGAGCGTGGCACCGACGAGCACACCATCGGTAAAGCAGATCGAAGCAGGACCGTCCCAGGGCTCCATCATCGCGGAGTGGAATTCGTAGAAGGCGCGCTTGGCCGGGTCCATGTCCGGCTGGTTTTGCCACGCTTCAGGAATAAGCATCATCAGCACGTGCGGCAGCGAACGGCCGGAAAGCACAAGCATTTCGATCGCCATGTCGATGTTGGCCGAGTCGGACGCCTTGACGTCGCAGATCGGGAAGATCATTTCGAGTTCTTCGCGGGAGAACGCGGAACATTCGAGCAGGACTTCGCGGGCGCGCATCCAGTTGATGTTGCCCTTATTGGTGTTGATTTCACCGTTGTGGGCAATATAGCGGAACGGCTGGGCCAGCTTCCAGGACGGGAAGGTGTTGGTCGAGAAGCGCGAGTGCACCAGCGCAATCGCGGACACGGCGGAAGCATTCTGCAGGTCGAGGAAGTATTTCGGGACCTGCTCGGTAACCAGCTGCCCCTTGTAGTTGATGGTCTTGTAGGAACAGGAGATAATGTTCAGGCCGTCGGGACCGATGCCCTGCACGGTTTCGTTGGCAATCCGCTCGGTATACTTGCGGAAGACGAAGAGCTTGCGGTCGAATTCCTCAACACTCATCCCCTCGGGCTTGCCGATGAAGATTTGCTGTACGCTGGGTTCGGTTTCGGCGGAGTCGCGGCCGAGGTCCGAGTTGTCCACCGGCACCATCCGGTAACCGAGCAGCGGCAGGTTGAACTTCTTGAGGTTGCGCTCAATGATGTCCTTGCATTCGGCTTGCTGGCGCTCGTCCTTCGGGAAAAAGGTCATGCCCACGCCGTATTCGCCAAACTTCGGAAGCTTGATGCCCGCCTTCGGACACTCTTCCAGGAAGAGTTCGTGCGGAATCTGGAACAAAATGCCGGCGCCGTCGCCCGACTTGATGTCGAATCCGGTTCCGCCGCGGTGTTCCATGCAGGAGAGCATGCCCAGCGCATCGGTAATAATGGAATGGGTCTTACGGCCCTTCAGGTTGGCCACGAATCCAATACCGCAGCTGCTGTGTTCGAAATCGGAACGATACATGCCCTGCCCTTCGGGCATCCCGAAGCAGTTCAGTTCGTTTTCCTGTAAATTACTAGTGTTTTTGCTCATATTAAACCTCGTATAAGCTCGCGTGAAATAGCGGGGTAATTTGCCCATCACCTCGTTTCAAGTCAATTCCTTACGCCGAATAATTCGGGCGCACAAGCTCGATTTAGTACCGTTTTATTCCTGTTTACTTCAAACCCGGGATTTGGCGGGGGCGCATCTAAGGCATAGGATCAGAGGTCGGCCGCGCCGCGGGCATCCATCAGGCTGCCCAGTACCGCAGGGTTGGCGCCGCACTCAGAACGGCCAGCCGTAACGGCGGAAGATCTCGTCGAACAGATCGGGAGCCACCGGTTTCCCGTTGCGGGTGAGCACGCCGGTAATCTGAGCTTCGAGCATGGTCTTGCCATCGGACTTTCGGAAAATGGCCTGATCAAATACAAACCGCAACCGCCCTTGCTTGTGCATGCCCAGCTTGACGATGAATACGTCGCGCGACTTGAGCGGGAGCTTGTAGTTCAATTCGGCGCGCGTAACGACGGCGTCGATGCCATCTTTACAGAGCTGTT
>JBNKSB010000027.1:0-5587 GCA_050297095.1 Pontiella sp.
TGTGGCTCAACCCGGATATTATTGGAGTTGTTCCGTGAAACGAGACATTGAGTGGGTAGAAAAACTTGAAGACGGCGTTAAACGCAAGGTTCGCGTAAAATTTCACGGGCACGGCAAAATCAAGTGGCAGTTTAAACGCTCCGATGAGGAACTCTGGGACTACGACTCCCCGCCCACAACTGAAGACTGGGCCAACCTCGAAGAAAAAATCGACGCCCTCTACCATCGCCGGCGAGCGCCCTACAAGGATCTCCAACTGGTGCAGGAGTTCCGAAAAAAAGCTTCTGCGGAGTAACCTGCATGGAATTTTTACTCCACGGTGAATACATCGAACTCTGCAGCCTGCTCAAGGCCTGCAACCTGGTCATGTCCGGCGGCGAAGGCAAAGAGGTTGTGGCACAAGGTCTCGTTACGGTCGACGGCCAACAGGAAACCCGCAAGCGCTGCAAGATCCGCCCAGGTCAAACCGTTGATTTTGAAGGCAATATCATTAAGGTCACTGTAGCCGAGATATAAGAAAGGCTCCCTCATGCGGGAGCCTTTTCCTCTCCGCAAAATGCGGAACCTACTTCAGGTGGGAGCGGCATTCCCTTCCGACCGAATAAACTTCAAAGCCTAAATCATACAACGCCTGGTGATCCAGTATGTTTCGACCATCGAAAATGAATGCGGGCTTCACCATGGAATCGTAAATGCGCTTATAGTCGAGTTCCTTGAACTCTTTCCATTCCGTTAACACGGCGATGGCATGTGCCCCTTCGGCAGCCTTGTAGGGATCCTTCTCAAATTCAGCCTGCTCACCTAGGTCTGCAAGTTCAGTCGCGGCATTCCCAAGCGCCTTGGGATCGCAAACCACGACCTTGGCACGCTCTGCCGCCAGTTCATGGCAAACCCTTATCGCCGGGCTTTCACGCGTATCGCTGGTATCGGCCTTGAAGGCAAACCCCAAAACAGCAACGCGTTTGTTTGCGATCGTGTTGAACATGGTCCGGAGCATATTTTTCACAAACCGCGTTTCCTGATATTCGTTCAAAAGCACAACTTGGCGCCAATAGTTGGCGGGCTCCTGCAAGCCGTAGGTTTCGCACAGGTAAACCAGATTGAGGATGTCCTTCTTAAAGCACGATCCCCCGAAGCCAATACTGGCCCGCAAAAACTTCGGACCAATGCGGCTGTCGGTTCCGATGGCATGCGACACCTCGGAAACATCGGCACCTGTTGCCTCGCATAGTGCGGAAATCGCATTGATGGAGCTGACGCGCTGCGCAAGAAAGGCATTGGCTGTCAGCTTGGACAATTCGGCTGACCACACATTGGCCGTAAGTATCTTTTCGCCCGGAACCCAGGTGGCATATATATCGACCAGGGTCTGCAACGCCTTTTGGCCGGACGGCGTCTCGTGGCCGCCGATGAGTACGCGGTCGGGATTTTCCAAATCGGCTATCGCCGTGCCTTCAGCCAAGAATTCCGGATTCGAGAGCACTTCGAAATGAACCGGATTCTCTCCGGCATGCAGCACGCGTTCCATAGCCTCAGCGGTGCGAACGGGCAACGTGCTCTTTTCAACGATGATCTTATCACTGGTTGAGACTTCTTTGATGCGGCGTGCGCAGAGTTCCCAGTATTGCAGGTCGGAGGCACACCCCGCGCCCTCGCCAAACGTCTTGGTCGGGGTGTTGACGCTGACAAATACGATGTCGGCATCGCGAATGCCTTGATCAACATCCGTGGAGAAGAACAGGTTGCGGCCACGGGCTTCCTGCACCACTTCCAACAGACCCGGTTCATAGATCGGCAGTTCATCGGTCTGCCATGCGGCAATGCGGTCTGCATTGATGTCGACCACGGTTACCTGTATGTCAGCACATTGCTTAGCAATCATCGCCATGGTGGGTCCACCGACATATCCGGCACCGATACAACAAATTTTTGTCATTCGCATCTCTCCTGCTTTAGATGCCTAGATTACTTAACGAGGTCATGATCTGGTTGATGAGGGAGGTTATCTGGGGATGCTCCACCTCGAATTCCTTGGCTTCCTGTTGAAGGACATGAACCAGATCCTGAACGGCATCAGGTGTGTAGCGTTCGATTCCATCCCTGGCCTGTTCAAGCAGCTCCTCCAACTGGCTGGTTTCTACAGATGTTTGCTGCAATTCCTGCTTCAACTTGCCAATTGAATCCTTAACTTCCCTATGCGGCATACGGCCCCCTCGTTCATTTAAAATTTAAGGAATCACTATGCTTCATCGAGGTCCCTTGCACCAGTTTTTATCCCAATAAATGCAACGTTATACGCCGATCTTCAAACCGTACTTTTTCACGAATTTAATCACTCGTTCCCAGGGCCCGGCACCGCGCCAACGGCCACATTTCCTATAGTTAAAACAAGCGTAACACATGTAGTTCCCGATTGCGGCATGGGGCATGCTCCCAAGGTACAGCTCCTAATCATGACCCATCCATGTACCGGGTGGGCCATTACCAGAAGGATTTTTCTTAACACGCTTAATTTTCGACCTATAGTACCCGAAAATAAGGAAATTTTATGCCTGGCTTCACCAATCAGACATACTTGTTCGTTGCCGGAGTTGCCTTGGCACTTTCAACCCGGGCCGCACCGCTTGCAATCATCACCAAACACACCGCCTGATCCCATGTCTCAATTCTGGAAAACCAAAAAACTCCACGAACTTTCCCAAACCGAATGGGAACTCCTCTGCGACGGTTGCGCCAAATGCTGCGTCCACAAACTGCAGGACGACCGAACCGGTCAAATCCACTACACCTGCGTCGCATGCCGCCTCCTTGATGTCAACACCTGCCGCTGCACCGGCTACGCCAACCGCCACGAGCTCGTCCCCGACTGCGCCATCCTCTCGCCAGACCATCCCGAACACTTTGAGTGGATGCCGGAAACCTGTGCCTATCGCCTCCTATACGAAGGCAAGCCGCTTCCTGACTGGCACCCGCTCATCACCGGCGACCCGTCCTCCGTTCATGCCCACGGAGCCTCCGCCCTTAAGAAACTCATCCCCGAATTCCTTGCTGACGAAGAGCACCTCGAAAAATATATTGTCGAGTAAACATCAAACCGCACCTTTCAGCGGCGCCAATGCCTCCTCCTCATTCCTTGATTTTGGGTGCCGAAAAAAAAGAACTGATCGGATGGCGGCCGAAACACCCCCTCCTTGGTCGGGTTCGTGGATTCAATGCATTCATTCCGATGCAATGCTCCGGTATCCACTCTAAAAACCGCAAAAAATCAATTGCCATATTCCTCTGACACTGGAAGATAGGCCCCTGTTTATCGACGAGTGGAAACGGGGACTAAAATGAATTTGCAGGACTTGATCGAACTTAAGGCGAAGGCGCTGAACGAAGCGCAGGAGGCAACGGATGCCGCGGCGCTCGAAGCGGTGCGAATCGCCTATCTGGGCCGCAAAGGAAAATTGCCGGAAATCATGCAGGAGCTGCGCAACGTGACCCCCGAAGAGCGCCCGCAATTCGGCAAGACCGCCAACGAGCTAAAGAACGAATTGGCGGACATCATCAAGGCGAAGCAGTCGGAGTTTTCCGGAAGCACATCCTCCGGCGCTGGATTCGACCTGACCCAACCGGGCCAGTGGCAGGGCCTCGGCACGCGCCACCCCATCACCCAGATCACCGACCGCATCACCCAGATTTTCCAGACCCTTGGCTTTACGGTTGCCGATGGTCCGGACATTGAAACGGTCTGGAACAATTTCGATGCGCTCAATACGCCGCCGGACCATCCATCGCGCGACGAGCAGGATACCTTCTATCTTGAAAACGGCGACCTGATGCGCTGCCACACTTCACCGGTGCAGGTGCGCTACATGATGGAGCACAAGCCGCCGGTGCGGATCATCTCGCCCGGCCGTTGCTATCGCCGCGATACACCCGATGCCACGCATAGCGCCAACTTCCACCAGGTGGAAGGATTGTATGTGGATGAAAACGTTTCGCTGGCCGACCTCAAGGGCACGCTGTCCTACTTCGCCCGCGAACTGATGGGTCCGGACGTCAAGGTCCGCTTTCGCCCCCACTTCTTTCCGTTCACGGAACCGAGCGTGGAAGTGGACTTCACCTGCCACGTCTGCCATGGCAAGGGTTGCCGCGTCTGCAAGAACAGCGGGTGGATCGAAATTCTCGGTGCCGGCATGGTGGATCCCAACGTTTTCAAGGCAGTTGGCTACAATGACCCCAATCTTTCCGGGTTTGCATTCGGCATGGGCATCGAACGCATCACCATGATTTTATACGGTATTCACGACATTCGGAACCTGTACGAAAACGATGTGCGGTTCCTGTCCCAATTCTAGGAGATTCTCCATGTCCGACCTTAAGATTATCAGGGCCGAAGAACTTGGCCCGGCGAAATACGAATCGCCGCTGAAGGGCCAAATCAGTCGCTTCTACAATGGCGAAGCAATTGCAACCGGCGCACGCACCCAGGACCTGGCGCACCTCAAAAGCATCGACGACATTGAATACTTCGAGCTCGCCGGTCCACGTGAAAAACTGTTTTTCAACCCTGCGGAAACTACCGTCGGTATCGTGACCTGTGGTGGGCTGTGCCCCGGCTTGAACGACGTGATTCGTGCGCTGACCTTCTGCAGCCTCAACAGCTACGGCGTAAAACGTGTACTCGGCTTCAAGTATGGCTACGAGGGTCTTGTGGCCAAGTACTACCACTACCCTATCGAGCTGACGACGGAAAATGTTGACGAGATCCATGAAAAAGGCGGCACTATCCTCAAGTCATCACGCGGCCAGCAGGATACCGATGAGATCATCAACACGCTGATTCATTACGGTGTAAACATTCTCTTCACCATCGGCGGCGACGGCACGCAGCGCGGAGCTCGCGATATCGTGGAAGGCGTCAAGAAACGCAACCTGCCGATCTCCGTGGTCGGCATTCCGAAGACCATCGACAACGACGTCAGCCTGATCCAGCGGTCGTTTGGTTTTGAGACCGCAGTGGAAGCCACCTGGGACATCATCACCAACGCTCATGCGGAAGCGAAAGCCTCCCGCAACGGGGTTGGTCTGGTCAAGCTGATGGGCCGCGAATCCGGCTGGATCGCCGCGAGCGCCACGCTGGCCAACGGCAACGTGAACTTCTGCCTAGTGCCGGAAGTACCCTTCGAACTTCATGGCCCCAATGGATTTTTGGCCCATCTAAAGACGCGCCTGCAAAACAAGGAACATGCGGTGGTCGTGGTCGCGGAAGGCGCAGGGCAGGAGCTGTTCCCCAAATCCACCGGCACCGACAAATCCGGCAACAAACGCCTGCAGGACATAGGGCCCTTGCTGGAGGATGAAATCATTCGCTATTTCAAGGATGCGGACATGGAGGTCAACGTCAAGTATTTCGACCCGAGCTATAATATCCGCAGCCGGCGGGCCAATGCCAACGATTCGATGTACTGCCTACGCCTCGGCAGCAACGCCGTCCATGCCGCTATGGCTGGAAAAACCAACATGATCGTTGGCCTGCACCATGATCGGCTCGTCCACCTGCCTATTCCGATGATCGGGGCCCGAAAAACCATCGATC
>JBNKSB010000028.1:0-14594 GCA_050297095.1 Pontiella sp.
CAGGTCCGGGAAAGGATGCCGATCGACTTAATCAGGTTGGTGCCGACCAGCGGCATGTGCGTATTGAGTTCAAGTTGCCCGGCCGCGCAGGCCATTGCGATCGCCGTATCGTTTCCGACCACCTGCATGCAGGCCATGTTCGCCGCCTCGCAGATGCTGGGATTGATCTTGCCGGGCATGATGGAGGAACCGGGCTCGACCGCCGGCAACCGTATTTCCCGAATTCCCGTGTTGGGCCCCGAGCCCAGCAGACGCAGGTCGTTCACGATTTTGAGCAGGTCGATCGCCAGCAGACGCAGGGCCGAGGAAAGTGCACCCATATCCGTCAGGAACTGGGTGATTTCGACCCCGTTTTCCGCCACGCGAAATTTATGATCCGTCAGATGGTTCAGTTCGTCGATGATGCGTTGCCGATATTCGGGTTTGGTATTGATGCCCGTCCCGACCGCATTGCCGCCCACGCCCAGTTCCCGCAGTGCGCCGACGGCTTGCTCGACGCGGGCATCGTCCTTTTCGAGCGCATGCGCCCACGCGCCGAACTCCTGGCCCAGCCGGATCGGCACCGCATCCTGCAGGTGGGTGCGCGCGCTTTTGATCACTCCATCAAACTCCATGGCCTTGGCACTCAGCGCCTGAACCAGCTCACGCAGGGCCGGAAGCAACAATCCGCAACCCTCCACCGCCGCCAGGCGAATCGCGGACGGAACAATGTTGTTGGTCGACTGGCCCTTGTTCACATCGTCATTGGGATGCACCAGCATGCGGTCGCCCCGTTCGCCGCCCAGTTCCTCGCAGGCCAGATTGGCAATCACTTCGTTCACATTCATGTTCGACGACGTGCCGGAACCGGCCTGGTAGACATCGATCGGAAACTGGTCGTCGTACACCCCCACCAGGATCTTGTCGCAGGCGGTGATGATGGCCTCGCCTTTGTCTGCGGAAACCAAACCCATTTTTATATTCGCATGGGTGCAGGCAATCTTGAGCTTCACCATGGCGTAGATGAGTTCGATCGGCAGCGGCTCGCCGGCCCCATGGAAATTTTCGAGCGACCGGCAGGTATGAATGCCGTAGTAAACATCCGAAGGCACTTCCATTTTGCCCAACGAGTCTTTTTCTATCCTCATGATTTGATTCCTTCCTGCAACCCCAACACCTGAAGCGTATCGCGCAGGGGCCCTGAGTGCAAGATAGGGAGCAAAACCTAGACTGCCCCAAGCATCTCACGCGCATGCTGGAGCGTGACGCCGGTGCTCTCTTTTCCACCAAGCATTCGGGCGATCTCATCGGGCCGCGACTCGGCGTCGAGCAATTCAACCTCTGTAAAGGTACGGCCATCCTCGACTTTCTTGGAAACCGCCAGATGCGTACTACCGCAGGCGGCTACCTGTGGCAGGTGGGTAATGCAGATAAGTTGATGATTGAGCGCCACCTGTGCAAGTTTGCGCCCCACCGCCCCACCTATTTCACCGCCGATATTCGCATCGATTTCGTCGAAAACGAGGACGGGAATTTTATCCTGCTTGGCCAGTACAGCCTTGGTGGCCAGCATGACGCGGGAAATTTCGCCGCTTGAAGCAATCATCCGCAGCGGCCGCATATCTTCGCCGGCATTGGGTGCAAAGCCAAATTCCACCTCGTCCATGCCGCTCGGCCCCGGTTCGCAGGGATTGATCTGGACATCGAAGAAACCGTGCTCGAAGCCGATATCGACCAGTTCGCGGGTAATGCATTCCGAAAGGTGGTCGGCTATATTTTCCCGTCTCTTCCGCAACGCCTGCCCGGCCTTTTCAAGCGTCTTGAACACATCGTCGAGCTCTGCCTGCAAGGCGGCCCGTTTCTTGTCGCGACCGCGCAGGTCGTGCAATTGCTCTTTCCACTTTTCGCAGTTTTCGAGCACGTCCTGGATGGTCGCACCGTATTTACGCTTGAGGGTCTGGTATGTGGTTAAGCGATCATCCAACCACTGCATGCGTTCGGGGCTCGCATCGATGCCGGCCGCCGAGTTTTCGATGGAGCGAACAACCTCCTGCACGGAGGTGACGGCACTTTCGAGTTCGTCATGCCACTCCTGTGCTTCGGGCACTAGCGACACCAACCGATTTAAATTTTGCTGGGCGGCCACCAGCCCTTCGAACGCACAGCCTTCCGCTTCAGTAAGCGCATTGACCACTCCATTGGCCAGCTCGATCACCTGCTGCGAATTGGCAATTACGCCATGCTCTTCCACCACCTCTTCCTCTTCATCGATGGAGAGGTTGGCCTTTTCAATTTCGTTCACGCGATAATCGAGAAATTCGATCTGCCGCTCGAGATCCTCTTCATTGTCGGAATTAAGTGCATCGATCCGCTTTAGCAACTCGCGGTATTTGGCATATTCCACCTGATAGGCCGATCTGGCACTGCCCAACTGGCCGAAAGCATCGAGAATCTCCAATTGAACACCTTGATCCAGCAACGATTGATGGTCATAGGGCCCGTGCATATCCACCAAGACTTCGCCCAAGCGCCTGAGCACCTGCAAAGTCACGGTTTCGTCATTCACCAGGGTTTTATTCGACGTTTCCGTGATGATGCGGCGAATGATCAGTAATCCGCCCTCGCAAGGCTCCAACCCCACATCCGCCAGTACGGCATCGACCGGTGAGGCGTCGGAAAGTCCGAATTCGGCATGCACGGAACAGGAGGTTTCGCCGCTGCGGATCATCGACTTGTCGGCCCGCTCACCCAACAAAAGGCGTAAAGCCCCCATCAAGAGCGACTTGCCGGCACCGGTTTCGCCCGTGATTACATTCAAGCCATCATTAAAGCCGACTTGTACATCGTCCACCAACGCGAGATTCTTTATTTTTAAGGTTCTGAGCATTTGCGGCGCAGTATCCAATGAACACCGTTTTGGGGCAAGTCCGCAGAATCGGAAACCTTAATGCTCAAACGGCAGTTTGTTCTTATTCATTTGCTCACTTGCAGCAGCCAGTCGCATCTCATCGCGTCGTCTTTGCTCGAGCTCATCCAGTATCGTGGCCAACAAGCAAAGGAAAACCAGAATTAAAACAGGACCGCCGATATAATAGAAGGCATCAGGAAGGTCGAAGGAAGAATGGGATCTGGATTTTCGAACCTGCTTGCCTTGATACATCGGGCGCTCATTCTGCGAAGGCAAAAAATCATCGCTGGATACGCCATAAACGGCAGTAACCTTGGGAGTTGGCGCGTTTTCCTTCGCAGGCTCCACGTTGAGCATGCCGTCGATACTCTTACTGTATTCATCGATGGAAAATACCGACATACAACCGACCGCCAGTGCGAGGAATAAAATCCAAATTTTATTCACTCGTTCCACACTTTTGATTTCCACAATTTGCTCTTTCATGCGTTAAACCTAAACACATATGCATGAAGTTCCCAATAAAAACTGGATCGGAAGAATCACATCATAGGTCGAACCAATAGGACATCGGAAAATCCAACCCGATGCCAAGCTGGTAATTGTAAACGGCCGTTTTCAGACCCTGGCCGATTTTATCCAAGTCATGATCGTACCTGCCCTTAAACGGGACCTCGTTCATTGCAAACCGAGGGGAGCCGATCGGCTCGACCTCGATTTCGTATGCAGCGGGATTAATATGCATTTCACTGTGGGCCGTCAGTGCGAAGCGGTGCCAATAGGCGGAATGAAGTGCGCACGTTTCAAAAAGAAGCCGCACGGTGTCCAATGCCTTCAGGGTTTCCGAGCGGGTCTGGGTAGGGAATCCATACATCAGATAGGCATGCGTCAGAATCCCCGCATCCGAAAAAGTCTCCAGCACGCGGGCGGCATGCTCAACCGTGATTCCTTTTTTCATCAGTTTCAGCGTGCGGTCGCAACAGGTCTCCAAGCCTCCCGTCACCGCGATGCAACCCGCATCCGCCATTTTTTGAACAAGTCCGGCCGAAAAGCGCTTTTCGAACCGGATGTTTCCCCACCACTCAATCTGCAGGCCCCGGCGCAGTATTTCGTCGCACAGCCCGTCCAGCAGGTCGGGCGGCAGCGCTTCGTCCACAAAATGGAATCCATTGAAGCCGGTTTGTCCCATGACCAGCTCGATCCAGTCGCAGACCGTTGCCGGGTCGGCAGGATCGTAGCGGCAAATGTAATCGATCGAGGTATCGCAAAAGGCGCAACGGCTCCAGCAGCACCCATGCGCCAGCACCAGCTTGTTCCAACGCCCGTCCGACCACAGGCTGGTCACCGGGTTGAGCACCTCCATCATGCCGAAATAACGGTCCAGCGCCAAACCGTGGAAATCCGGCGACGGGAGATCGTTGTGGGCAACCTCTGCCGCATCGCAGTCGTAAAATCGCACCTCATTATCTTCAAGTGCATAGGTTCGAACCCATTGCGAACGCTCCTTCCGGTCCACCAACCGTTGAAGCGGAAGAAAACCGCTGTCCAGCGTGATGGTGTCGACATAGTCGAAGATCCCGGGATCGCGCAGATTGCGCAGCTCGGTATTGACATAGCCACCCCCCATCGTCACATGTACCGAAGGATGCGTCTGTTTGATTCGGCGCGCTATGACCAGAGCCCCGAACAGACATCCGGGAAAAGGCACGGTCAATGCCACCATTTCCGGTGCATGCAACTCCATTTCCCGATCAACCAACTCCTCTATGAGTTGGATAAAAACCGAGTCGCTCTCTTCCAAGACATCCCGCAACGGCTCGAATGAAGGCAGACTGGCGGAAAGCTTTTCGGCATAGCGGGAAAACCCGAAATGCGGATCAAGCTCATGCGCCGCATCCGCAATATCATCAAGATAGAGACTTGCCAGATATTTGGCCCGCCCCTGCAGATCCAATCCCCGGAAATTCCAGCCCAGTTGCTCCTCCTGGGCATAGGCCCGGGCTAAATGTTCGCCCTCGGGAAGCCACCCACGCGTCGCAATCCTTTCTGCCGCACCGGGATTGCGCCCCTGCAAGAAGGAAACAACCTCATCGATGGTGTCGAAATAGGCTCCGACGGCCTCTTTTTCGAGTCCGAGACCATCCGACAGCGCCAGCAAGCCTTCCCTGGAGAAAACCCGTAGAATCAACCCTAGCGACAGGTCGGCTTGGACGGCGTCGTGTCCCACCGACCCAAGCCAAGCCGCCAGCAAGGGAGCGGCGGCGTAGGGCGTATTGGGCTGAAGCAATGGAGGGGTGACCAATAGAACGTTCATAGTATGGGTAGAAAAATAGTGGCAAAATCGCGCGAATTCCATCTGTAATCGTATTATTATTGCACCGAAAAGTACGATGCGGCATAAATGGCAGACTCGTAAGTAACCGAAGGCAAACAACCATGGCAAAATCAATTTACGCAAACTCATACTCCTCCAACCGCAAAGGAGGACGATGGAAAAGGGTTTTCATTATCATCGTCCTCCTGCAGATCGCGATTGTCGGGGTTATTCTGTATCTCAAGAAGGACAAGAACGCTGAAACGGAGCCCACCTCGGCGCCCGCCATCAATGCGCCGGCCCCCGCCGACATGGCCCTTCCGACAGCCGAACCGGCGTTGGCGACCACCCCCGCGATTCTACCTGTTATATCCACGCCGGAATCCCAAGCTGCAATCGCCGATGCCAAGGCGGCCATCGACGGCGGCCAGCTTCTGAATGCAAAATCGATTCTCGACGAGCTGGTCGCAACCACCCCCGACCCAGGCGCAATCAAGTTGCTCGGTGAGGTAAATTTGAAGTTACTAAAATCCCCATTGCAGATGCCGGGCAAGGAATACTACGTGGTTCAATCCGGGGACTACCTCTACAAGATCGCCAAGAACTTCGGCACTACGGTGGAGCTGATCAAGGAGATGAACGGACGAGCAAACGATAATATCCGGATTGGGGAACGCCTGTTGGTGTTCAGCGGCAACTTCACGATCCGCGTTTCGAAAACCCACAACTACCTCGATCTACTGATGGACGGGAAGTTGTTCAAGCGCTACTTGGTCGGCACGGGCAAGTTTGGAAAAACCCCTGCCGTCAAATTCTCCATTGTCGACAAGATCGTCGAGCCCCCGTGGACTCGGCCGTCCGATAACAAGCAGATTGAATTCGGAGACCCGGAAAATGTGCTGGGCACCCGCTGGATGGCGCTCAAAGCAAAAGATCACCCCGAACTGACCGGATTCGGCATTCATGGCACATGGGAACGCGATAGTATCGGCAAGCAATCCAGCGCTGGATGCATTCGTATGTTGAACGAGAATGTCGAAGAACTGTTTGATCTGGTCCCCCGCAAAACAACCGTTATAATCGCAGATTAATGCTACGGATAAGGAGCTCTGCATGAGTGCTAAATACAGCCTGCCTTTTGAAAGTCCCATCGCCGAACTGGAAACCAAGCTCAAGGAACTCGAAACCTTCAGCCAGGAACAGGATATCGATGTTTCACACGAAATCGAACAGATGCAGGAAAAGATCGAGAAGACCCGCAACGACATCTATGCCAACCTTTCCGCATGGCAAAAGGTACAGGTGGCGCGCCATCCGGACCGCCCCTACACAATGGACTATATCAAAGCCATGACTACTGATTTCGTGGAAATCCATGGAGACCGCATCCATCGCGATGATCGAGCCATCATTGGCGGATTTGCCAAGATTGACGGACAAAAGGTGATGATTCTCGGATCCCAGAAAGGCCGCGACACCAAGAGCAATGTCGAATGCAACTTTGGCTGCGCCCACCCGGAAGGCTATCGCAAGGCTTTGCGCATGATGAAGTTGGCCGATAAATTCGGCGTACCGATCATTAGTCTGATTGATACCAAGGGGGCTTACGCGGGACTGGAATCAGAAGAGCGGCACATTGCCGAAGCCATCGCCGTAAACCTGCGCGAAATGTTCAACATCAAGGTGCCGATCATCTGCGTGATCATCGGTGAAGGCGGTAGTGGTGGTGCCCTCGGCATAGGTATTGGAAATCGTATGCTCATCCTCGAACACGCCTACTATTCCGTGATTTCTCCCGAAGGTTGCGCCGCCATTCTTTGGAAGGATCGTGCCTTTTCCGACAAAGCCGCCGAAGCCCTCAAAATTACCGGCAAGGATCTACTTGAACTTAAGTTGGCTGATGAAATCGTTCCGGAACCCAAGGGCGGAGCACACGTCGACCATGCCGCGATGGCCGAAAACCTGAAAACCGCCATCTTGCGCAACCTCAAGGATTTGTCCGAAAAGTCGCCGGAGGAGGTCATGCAGGAACGCTACGACAAGTTCCGCGCCATGGGCATCTTTGAAGGTGAAGTGGCGTAAGCTACGCTCGTATCCCTAGTACCACCTTAAGGAGGACCCTTTGATGGGACACGCTCTTCGCCTTGGCGATGAGCGCACTCCGAGGGGGGTGAACATTCTTGTAAAAATGAAGAGGATATGACGACTTAAATCAGTGGCATGGAGCCCACAGTCCCTTCGTCAGGTAGCCGGCCTTAAACAAAACGCCCTTCGAACACCGCATGAAGGCGAAACTACGTACGGTTTCGCGTAATCTCCACGGCGGAGCTTTTGGCAAAGCGCAACGCACCGGGTTTGTCGACCGTCACAACCACCTGTTGCACCATTTCATCCGCAAGGGCGAGAGCGGCTATGTGCTCGGCTAAGGATTCGATCAGCTGAAAGTGGCTTCCCTCGACCAGTTTAAGGATGGCTTTCTTTATGGCCTTGTAGTCGACCGTATCGTTTAGGTCGTCGGATTCCCCCGCCTTGCGCAGGTTGCAGTGCATTTCCACATTGATAATGACATCCTGCTTTTCCCGCCGCTCTTCAGGATAGATGCCGATGATGCAGCGAAGGGCGAGATCACGAATAAAAATACGGTCCATGCTTATACTCCATTTCCAAGTAGATGTTGCCCGCCATCTACATAGATGGCTTGACCGGTGACTGATTCTGCACGCAACAGATACATCACGGCCTCGGCAATCTGTTCCGGCGTCGGCAACGCATCGAGCGGAATTCTGCCCGCTAGTTCGCGCGCGCTGACGGCCGAGCTTCCCGGCGGAGGCAAAACCGCCCCCGGAGCCACGGCATTGACACGTATATGCGGGGCATATTCGAGGGCAGCCATCTGGGTTAGTTCTTCCAAGCCTTTTTTCGACAGCGAATACGGAACGCAGGAGGTGTCGTGGCAACGAATGCGCCGATCCAGCAAATTGACCACGGCACCCGACCCCGCTTGCTTTGCAAAAGCCCGGATGAGTTCCATCGGGGAAAATAGGTTGATTTGGAACTCCCGCAGTGTTTTTTCCGGCGATGACGAGGCCAGGGAGTCCTTGGTAAAAATGGAGGCATTGTTGATCAGGAAGTCGAGCCGGCCGGCGCGTTCAATCAGGGAGGCGCATTCTTCAGGTTGCTCGAGATCCGCTTGAACGGTATGGCGGGAAAGCTGCTTTGCCTCGCGTTCCGAGTTGCGGTAATGAACCACTACATCCACCCCGGCGGCCTGCAGTGCCTTCACAATCGTCTCGCCGATGCGTAATGCACCGCCCGTTACCAATGCCCGTTTACCCGATAGATTCATGTATTTCTTCATACGCACATTTTCCAGACATTGGAAGTTTTCGCTTTCCTTTTTACAGAGGGTGGAAAAAAATGGCGTCCAATAACCGGAGGGACAATTGATGATCCACAAAGGTCTACTCGCCTTGCTAGCAACAAGCCTGATGCTGTTCACGACCCATGCCGATGAAACATCGAAGGCACCGACCGTCTATATCATTCCGGTCGAAAAAATGATCGAGCCCGCGCTGCTCTACGTGATTCGACGTGGCGTTGATGAAGCAACCCGGGAAGGGGCTGATGCCATCATTCTGAAAATGGATACCACCGGCGGCAGGGTCGATTCAGCCATCGCTATTGTCGAAAGCCTCGGGCGCTCCAAGATTCCGGTGTATACCTTTGTGGAAAAGGAAGCTATTTCCGCTGGGGCCATGATTGCCCTCTCTACCTCGGCCATCTACATGCGTCCAGGATCGGTCATTGGCGACATTACGCCGATATCGATGGGAATGACCGGCGGGGTACAGGACCTACCTGAAGCCGAAAAGGAAAAGATGACTTCCTATGTTGCCGCGCATGTCCGCTCCGCCGCAGAACAGGGAGGGCATGACCCCGACTTGGCCGAAGCCATGGTACGGCGCGATATTGAATATAAGGTCGGAGAAACCATCATCAGCAAAAGCGGAACCGTGCTGACCCTCACCAATACAGAAGCTGAACAACCTGTTGGCGATCCGCCCGAACCGCTCCTCGCCAAAGGCACGGTAGACAACCTGGATCAAATGCTGGAACAGCTCAACCTAGTTGGTGCCAACCAAATCTATTTAACAGTCGCCGCTGCCGAACGGCTTGCCCGCTGGATTGCAGCCATTGCCCCGATTCTTATGATTATTGGAATGGGCGGACTCTGGTTGGAATTCAAAACACCGGGTTTTGGAATTTTCGGCATCACGGGCATCTGCTGCCTGTTGCTGTTCTTCTTCGGCCACCATATTGCCGGTCTGGCAGGCTTTGAGGATGTTCTGTTATTCATTCTCGGCCTCTCCCTGCTGGCCATCGAGATTTTCATCACACCCGGATTCGGCGTGATGGGCTTCAGCGGTCTGGTGTTAATGTTTGTGTCATTTGTCAGTGCCATGAGCGAGCACATGCCAGGTCAATGGCGACCGATTTCATTCGAGCCGGAAACCTTCGCCCAACCGCTATTGAAGGTTTCCATCGGATTCGCCGGCTCGATCGCCTTGGTCATCTTTGCCGGAAAGTTCTTGCCCAAAACCCGCCTGTTTCACCACCTAACCCTGGACTCCGTTTCACCGGAACCTTTGCAGGAAGACAGTCTGTTGGGCATGGAAGGCACCGCTCACTCCGACTTGCGGCCCAGTGGCACGGCCTACTTCGACGGACGAAAGCTCGATGTCGTCACCTACGGCGACTACATCGCCGGGCAATCCCCCATCCGTATTGTCGAAGTTCACGGCAACCGCATTGTCGTGGAAGAGGTTTCAAACAGCTAGGAAAACAGGTTTTTCTGATACTCAACCCATTCGTCGTAACGTTGCTCGATCGTGGCGAAGTCCTCGTCATTGTCGGCATCCAGAACCGCCCCGCCAAAGTGGGTGTATACCACCTGGACGCGCGCACCAAGGGCATTTCCAATCCCTTCGGCCAACCGGTTGAAGTGAATCAACGAGCGAACACGGTCGGACAGTTTGGGATGCCCATGCCGATCGTAGTAGAGTGAAAGCTGCAGCACGATGAATACGCGCAGTCCTTTGAGCAACCGCCATCCGGCGAAGAGCAACGAGAAGAACATACGGATTATGTTGGCTGTGCGGGTTTGGTATCGCCACTCATACATTCTCTCAATGTAGTCAAGATGATCGAAGGTGAGCGGCTTGCCGATATGCAGGTTGTTGTGTCGCAAGAGATCCTCTTTGACGTGGAAATAAATCATCTGAATCCCAGGTTTTCCACCGGAGGGATAATAGTGCGAGAGAACCTGTTCAGATGTGACGCCAATGGAATAGTCGTATTCGTGCATGTTGCTGCGACGGATAAATTCATCAACTTCCTCTGCGACCAACAGGGGAATGTCGCATGGCGAAACAAGAACGGGAACCTGTTCGTATTCCGATCCTTTCAAGTCCCAGAATTCGATGTCATCCCCCAACCCCAAGGCTCCAACATAACCGGCCTTGAAATTCTCAATCATGTTGTCGCGCTGCTCGACAACGCGAACGTCATCGAAGCCGTGTCGTTCAAGTTCGGATTCAAGGCGTTCCCTCGGTCCCACCACGACAATATCGCCAACTAGATCCGCATCCCTCAACGCACTCAACACATGGACAAACAAAGGCCGACCTTTCAGTTCAAGAAAGGCTTTATTGTCGTTACGTACCTGAATGCTGGCCCGGCGATCACCCGCAAGAATCACCGCGTTGACTTGTGATGTCGTCTTCATCGCACTACCTGGTTTCTTTGCAGAAATTCTAATTGCGATGCAGATTTAAAACCACAAAAAAAAGAGCAATCATAATGATCGCTCTTTTCGTGTAACAAGGTTAGCTCTAGCCGCCTTGCAATGTCATTAGAAACTCGAGGTTGTTGTTGGTCTTCTTCAGGCGGTTGATCAGCAGTTCCATCGCCTCGACCTGCGGAACATCCTTCAATGCCTTGCGCAAAGTCCATACGCGCTGCAGCTCGTCAGGATGCAACAGCAATTCCTCCTTGCGGGTACCGGACCGTTCGATGTTGATCGCCGGATAAATGCGCTTATTCACCAATTCACGATCCAGGCCAAGCTCCATGTTTCCGGTTCCTTTGAATTCTTCAAAGATAACTTCGTCCATGCGGCTTCCGGTATCAACGAGCGCAGTAGCAATAATACTGAGGCTCCCGCCACCTTCGATGTTTCGAGCAGCGCCGAAAAAACGTTTCGGCTTGTGGAGCGCGTTGGAATCAACCCCCCCGGACAGGATCTTGCCACTGTGCGGAGACGTCGTGTTGTAGGCACGGGCCAAGCGGGTGATCGAGTCGAGCAGAATGATGACGTCCTCCCCCTTCTCTACCCGGCGCTTCGACATTTCAATTACAATCTCGGCCACTTGGGTATGGCGTTCCGGCGGCTCGTCAAACGTGGAAGCCAACACTTCGGCCTGCGTGTTGCGGCGCATATCGGTCACTTCCTCGGGACGCTCGTCAATCAGCAGAATGATCAGTTTTGCATCGGGATTGTTCTTGGAAATACTGTTCGCGATTTTTTGCATCAAGACGGTTTTGCCGGTTCGTGGTGGCGCAACGATCAGCCCTCGCTGGCCCTTGCCGATTGGCGTAACAATATCCATGACCCGCATGGAAATTTCCTTGGCGTCGGTCTCCATCACCAACCGCTCGTTCGGGAAAAGCGGCGTCAGGTTTTCAAACGGCACGCGTTTCTTGGCGGAATCAGGATCGTCCTCGTTGATCTGGTCTATGCGAAGCAGCGCAAAGAAACGTTCCTTGTCCTTTGGAGAGCGAATGCTTCCCGTAATGTAGTCCCCCGTACGCAAACCAAAGCGCCGGATCTGAGAGGGCGACACATAGATGTCGTCCGGCGCCGGTTGGTAGCTATTCAACGGAGAACGCAAGAACCCGAATCCGTCGGGGAGGGTTTCAAGCACGCCACGCCCCTGTAAAGGGCCACCGCGGCGTCCATGAAGTTTGAGTAGTTCAAAGATGAGCTGATGCTTGTTGAAGCCTGCATATTCGGTCATGCCGTATTTTTCGGCCATGGCCTTAATGTCGTTGATCGGAGTCACCTGCATTTCGTGAAGTGAAAGCGGAGGTAGATCTTCCCGGGGTTGCTTTTCCTGCTGCTGGTCTCTGTCTCGATGTCCACCGCGGGTTTTACGGCCATGCTTGCCGCCTTTTCCCCCACCCTGCCGACGGTTGTTTTCGCCGCCTCGAGTCTCCGCAGCTTCCTTATCAGGCTGACTGGCCGTTGTATCGTTATCTGATGCCACCTCCTCTTTAGCAGGCGTATCTGTCTGCGCGGACTCTTTTTTTACCGCCTTCTTCTTGGCAGTCTTCTTTTTCGCAGGCCCCTTCTTTTCCTCGGTTGATATTTCCTCAGATTTCACTACTTCCTCAACTACTTCATTTTCGTCGCTCATATCTACCTCTCAACCATCAGACTTTTCACGATCATCCGCGTTTCCGCTTCTAGTTCTTGCAATGTTCCATTATTCCGGATCACACGATCCGACAAATTTTCTTTTTTCACCAAGGGCATTTGCGAATCCATTCGTTTTCGGGCTTCAAATCCGGTGATCCCGCGCTTCTCAAGCCGCTCGTAAACCTGCGGTTCGGCACTGGAAACACAAACAATCGAATCGAAACCCAGATCTTCCATGCCGCTTTCAAACAGCAAGGGAATTTGAACGGCTGCATTTGCCCTTTTGTTTCTCCGTTCTGAAATCCAACGTTCAAGAGCTTCCCGCACTGCAGGATGCACCAAGCGGTTCAACTGCAGCAACCTGTCCGGATTTTCAAACACAATCTTTCCAAGCCGGGGACGTGATATTTCGCCGTCTTGCATCAAAATCTGCTCCCCGAAAAACTTCACGATGTTCTGATATACCGGCGTCCCCTTAACCATCAACTCATGGGCAATGTGATCCGAATCACACACCAAGAAACCCATTTCCCCAAGAATTCGTCCCACCTCCGATTTGCCGCAGGCAATACCGCCGGTGACACCAATAATGATTGCGCTACGCTCAGAATCCAACATGGAGAAACGGAATGGAGAACTTGGATGAAATTAGTGAGGGAACAGAATGTTTCCTAACATTGAAACGAAGCTTTTTTATGCTTCTTCAACATTAAAGTCAACATCCACAAGCATGTTATTCACCGTAAACCCTCTCCTCACCACTCTCCGTCGGCTCCGAATTTATAACCTATAATCACTTGATTTATTTCTCTTCCATCGGATAAACAGCGAACCATGTGGAAGTTTATGAAGATGTTCATAGGCATTGGAATGTTGCCGCTTGCATGGGCGGTGTCCATCTCCACCTATTCCCTCTATCAATCCTCCCTTGAAACAAACCTTTCATCGGGATGGTCGGCCTGGGCACTGCCTATCGGCTTTCTGGTCTGGGTTGCCCTGTTCTACTTCCTTCCCAGGCCTTTCCGAACCTATGTTCTGGGGCACGAACTAACCCATGCCTTATGGGCTTTAATGATGGGCGGCCGAGTTGGAAAAATAAAAGTGGGAAAAAAGGGAGGGCATGTTGAACTGTCGAAAACCAACTTTCTTATTACGCTGGCACCCTATTTTTTCCCCTTCTATGCCGCGGTGGTAATTGCTGCCTATTACCTTGCGGGCCTATGGATCAATCTTGAGGCGTATCGAAGCTGGTGGCTCATTGCCTTGGGACTGACATGGTCGTTTCATATAACGTTCACCATTCACATGCTATCCCAGTGCCAACCGGACATTCAAGAGCATGGCCGCCTCTTTTCCTACACAACAATCTACATCATGAACATCCTTGCGATCGCCCTTCTGATTGTGTTGTTGGGCAATCTCCATTTCCTAACGCTAATCGAACACCTCAAATTAGACACATCCAATTCATACAGCTATACCGGCCAAGCCGTTGAAAGATTCTGGATCTGTTGCGTCAAACTTCTAACCCGCTAACCACATCGCGCTTACTCCGAAATTTCGATCACTTCCGGCGCGATTTCGGCAACCAGATCTCGGCACATCTTTTCAACCTGTACGGACGAGTTGGAAACCAACGCCTTCCGAGCCAGATCGGTCGCAGCAGAATAATACAGCTTGCGGATCACATCCTTGATCACAGGTGCCAGGGAAGGACTCACACTCAGTTCGTCGACGCCAAGACCCACCAACAATGGAACCAGATGCGGGGAGGCAGCCATCTGCCCGCAAACACAGGTCCATAGTCCATGTTTGTGACTGACCTTCACGACATGGTCGATCAGGCGGATAATTGCCACATGCGTTGGCTTATACAGATGGGCCACGTTTTCATTTCCGCGATCCACCGCCATGGT
>JBNKSB010000029.1:0-10935 GCA_050297095.1 Pontiella sp.
GAATCACGAATCACGAATCACGAATCACGAATCACGAATCACGAATCACGAATCACGAATCACGAATCACGAATCACGAATCACGAATCACTATGAGTAGAAGTAAGCAATACAACATTACCTGTCCGTCCTGTGGTCTCCAGCAAGAGGTGGAGCTGTATGAATCGGTTAATGCGTCGACGGATCCCCAGCTCAAGGAAGCCCTGATGAAGAACTGGCTCAACCGCGTGGAGTGCCCAGACTGCGAGGCCAGCTTCCGTGTCGACATGCCGTTGCTCTACAGCGATCCGCAGCACAACATGATGATTCATTGGATGCCGGAATCCGAGCAGATGACGCGGGATAAAATTCTTGAAGAGTTTGATCAGACGCTGGATCAGGTCAATGAAATCATGCCCGACGATGTTAGCGTTCCCCGTGTCCGGCTGGTTCTTTCCCGTGTGGAGCTCGTTGAGCTGATCTATATGATCGAATCCGGGTTCAACCAGCGGGTCGTGGAATACGTCAAGTACAGCATCTATACCCGAAACATGGAAAAGGTCGATCCCCATCAATTCCGCCTGTTGTTGAACGTGGAGGATTCCACCGACGAGGAGCTATGCTTCGTGATACAGGATGTGCAGAGCCATGAGCTGGGCGGCGTCCTGCGCTATGGTCGGGCGGCCTACCATTCGATGTATGAACTCTACAAAGAAAGCCCCGACGAGTTTTCCGAGATGTTTCCAGGTCCGTGCATCAGTGCCCGCAACCTGCTGCTCGAAGATGATGCCGGTGCCTGATTTTATCAGCGGTCAGAATTTGTAAAGCAGGCTGGTAAGCAGCGCCTTGTCATAGTATCCGCGGTCGTCGTAGTACACTTCGGTGTCGCGGTCGAGGCGGTATTCCAAACGAAGAAAGACATCGTGGATCAACTTGTTTTCGACTCCCGCCGTGAAGACAAAGTGGTAGTCCGTTAAATCTCCGAGGTGGGTGTACTTTTGGATCAGGGTCAGGGAATTGATAATCTGCCAGCGCAGAGATTCATCCAAGATAAACTTAGGCTGGGTCATTCGTTGCTCTGCATCCTGCTGGGTCGTGCTGTTGTAGGTGGTACGGTCGTACTGGTGGTAGCCGCCGCCGGCTGAAGTGGAAAACTCGAAGTCGGGGTGGGGGGTCCATTTGATCCCCATTTCCGCCGTCTGCAGGTATTCATTGTCGATTTTCCGCCGGAAATCGCGCTGATACATGGTTTTGGCGGTCGCGTAGTAGTTTTCCTTGAAGTCGTGGGTGTATTGCTGGGTGACGTTGAAATAGTCATCCTGCTTATCATATTCATCTTCGCTGTAGCGGTAGGTCCAGTTCCAGCGCAGTTTGTTTTTGGGAGATTCCCAACCCATGTTTCCGTAGAACCGATAGGTTGCGCTTTTATCTGTACCGGTTACTCCGCCCGCGTTCGATTTGATCGATTCCCGCATAGCAAGGGAGAGGCCGGCCTGTCCTGACCAAGTGTCTTTTGTTTCCACCACCGACTTCTCTTCCTCAAGGGACGGGTTCCCTGTCGTGCCTTGCGTCTGTTCTGTTGGAGCGGTAGTAGCCACTGTCGTGCCGGCGGCTTCCGTTTGGGTGTCATGATTGGTCTGGGGCCGAATTTCCTGAATGTCGGCAGCTTGCAGGGTGACTGTTCCAAACGTCGGCGACTTGAAACGCACCTGCTCTTGGTTTCTTTCGAGAATGTCCCCCGTGATAATATCGCCATTCTTTAGTAGAACCGTCTGCAACGCAAGGGACGGGGAAGCAAAGGCTAGTATCGTTAGAAAGAGTAAAATGTTCTTGTTATTGGTCATTGGATATTGGTTTCTGAATCAATTGGAGCCCAAGCTATAGGTTTGAAGGTGTCGGGTCAATGCACTCAAAACGAAAAACGCCCCGGGATTCGGGGCGTCACTTAAAAGGCCTTGGTTTAGTATTCTTAGCGGGCGGGCGGGGCATGGATGCAGGCCTTATGCAGCGCATGCGCAGCTTCCATCCAGACCTCGGCAAACGTCGGGTGGGCGTGCACCGTGTTTCCCAGTTCCTCGGCAGTCAGCTCCTCGCGGACGGCTACGACCATTTCGCTGATGAGGTCCGTCGCATGCGGGCCGGCACATTGGGCGCCGATGATGCGGTCCGATTCCTTCTCGGCGATAATCTTGACGAACCCTTCGGTTTCATTGGAGGCCATGGCCTTGCCAAGTCCGCCAAAGGCAAACTTTCCGACGTTGGTTTCGATGCCCAGTTTTTTCGCTTCAAGTTCCGTGTGGCCAACGAGAGCCACTTCGGGGGAGGTGAAGATCACGCCCGGTATGACAACCTCTTCGATCTTTTCTTCACCCTTTACGGCATGTTCGACCGCGTAGACGGCCTGGGAAGTCGCGGCGTGGGCCAACTGCATGCGGCCAGAGACATCGCCGATGCAGTAAATGTTCGGCACATTGGTGCGGCTGAGTTCATCGACTTCGATGTAGCCGCGCTCATCGGTTTCGACGCCGGCGGCTTCCACGTTAAGACCGTCGGTGACGGGACTGCGTCCGATGGCCACGAGCAGCATGTCGGCTTCGAGTTTGGTATCGCCGGCGGTGGCCGTAACGCCCTTGTCGTCGGCGGCAATGTTCTCCATGGCGTCACCGGTCAGCAGGGTCATGCCCAGTTCGCTCTTCATGTGCTTCTTGACGACCTGTCGGACATCCTTGTCGAGGAGCATCAGCACGTCGGCAAGCAGCTCGACAACGGTAACTTTGACACCTAGGCCGGCGGCCATGCAGGCCAGCTCGCATCCAATGTAGCCGCCACCCAGAACGAGTAGGCTTTCCGGGAGTTTCTCGAGTTCGAGAAAGGCTCGGCTTTCAACAATGCGCTCGTGCTTCGGGATAAAGCCCGGGACCGTGGAGGTGGAACCGGTGGCGATGATGATGTTTTTGCCGGTGATCTCCTTGATCGAGCCGTCTGCCGCCTGAACGGCGACGGTGTTGGCATCGCGGAATGAGCCGGTTCCTTCAAATACAGTGACGCCATGCGCCTTCAGCAGAGAACCGATACCTCCTTGCAGTTTTCCGACGACCTGATCCTTGCGCTTTTTCATGGCGGGATAGTCGATCTCCGGTTTGCCAACCTTTACGCCAAAATTTTCCGCATGCAGGATTTTCTGGTAAACCTCCGCTCCGGCGATCAGGGTTTTGGTGGGGATGCAGCCGCAATTGAGGCAGGTACCTCCGAGCCATTCCCGTTCAATGATGGCTGTTTTTGCCCCCAGTTGCGCCGCTTTGATGGCGGCAGGATAGCCGCCCGGTCCAGCTCCAATTACAATAACGTCAAATTCCATGATTAAACCTCTCCTTAAATGATGATCGGAGTATTGGTGTATTTGTGGCGTCTAGTCAATAGAAACGCGGGGACAACTGGCCGGTTGAAGGGGTTGCAAAAAAACAACATAGGTTATGGCACTGGATATGCTAAATTATATTTACTTGATCGGCGGTACCACAAAGGTGATTTATGAAAAAGCGAGCAGGTTTTACATTTGTAGAAATCATGATTGTTGTTGCGATTATCGGCCTTCTGGCCACGATGGGTGCGTTACGCATTTCCAAGGTGAGGACTGAAAGCCGTAGGAAAATCGCAGAAACAGAGGTTGCGCTTATAGCCTCTGCAGTAGAGAAGCTCGCCTGGGATACGGGACGCTGGCCGAATGGGGAATGGCGCAGCGATGCCGTTAGTGAAGACAATGAAATATGGTCGCTCGAGGGGAGTGGGCTTGACAACGATGGGGGCGGGGTTTATGAAAATTGGAAAGGGCCTTATTATGAGGGGTCGTATGAGGACCCTTGGGGGAATCCCTATTTCTTTGATTCCGACTATCGTATCGACGGAGTAGACACGGTTGTGGTGGGTTCATTTGGCCCGAACGGTGTGGGACAAAATATCTATGACAGCGATAATGTCAAAGTCCCGGTGTTTTAGAAATCCTTTCCCTATGCGGAATGGAACGGGCCACGGCTCTAAAGCATTTTAGCCCCCACGGATCTTTAGCGCGTTTGCATCCGACTCCCGGAACGCTGGTAATCAAGGAATGCAGTAGTCCGGCAGTTCCCTTCCAATCCGGTTTTCGGGCACCATCTTACTGTAGTTTCAGCAGATTCAATGGCAAAGAATGCCTGTGCAATATCCTTCGCTTTTCTCATGGCGGATTGGTGGCATGAAATCTGACGGTTCTTTGAACGTGGAAACTACACCATGTGATGTTACAACCTGCAAAGGTAGAAGTTTATACGGAATATGGGTGTTTGAAGACGAGCTACGTCCCGTGTAGGTATGTTTCTTAAAACCTTATTTCTGCCAGGCTGAGATGACCGGGTTGGCTTCGAGATAGTCCGAGTCGTCGTCAGGAGGATCTGGAAGGAATACCTGGAAGACCAGTTCTTTACCACCCGTCTTGTCGACATTTCCTCCAACAATGATTTGCCCCGTGATTCGACCCGAGGAGGCTCCCTGGCTGAAGTCTCCGGTGCGGGAGTAGAAAAGGCCTTGGCCATTGCCAGTCGAGTTGTCGGTAATGTTCCCGGTGTCGGTCGCTGCCGCAATGCCATATCCGCTTTCCGTTACGCCGCCGTTCAGAATGGTGATGTCGCCGGTGGCAATAACGGTGCCGGTAATATTGGCATAAATTTTAATATCGCCATCCACAAACAGGACTCCACCCGGAATTTCATAGTCGTTTTTAAACTGCTGATCGCCGATGTAGACCTGTCCGTTGGCCATGGCTTCGTTATAGAACGGGGTCAGGTTGATTTCAGGAGTAGAAACTGCCGGAACCGCCTCTTCGTAAACCCCGCCACTTGCGGATCCTTGTGCACCTCCCGGATCAACATCCGGCGCGGTGGCGGATCCATTGATCGTCTTGTTTTTGAGGTCGATTCCGACCGTTGAGCTAATGCTGACCTGCACCTCGATATTGCCGGCAATAACGACGCCATCATTTGAATGGATGGCGATCTCCGGGTTTCCTATGGCCGCACCGCCGCCGCCTATTTTTGCACTTCCTCCGGATGCAACGGCTTTAGAGAACGCTTCCATCTCATCATAATTATCGTTTAAATTTGGATCTTGGTAGTGGGAATCCTCCACCAATACTTCGGCTTCCGCGGTCGCCTCCTCGCACGTGCCGAGGGAGTTGACGACCACATACTGGCCGTTGCTCAATGGGGTGAGTCTAAGTGCGAAGCTTCCTTCGCCATAGTCGTTGAGCACCACCGACCCGGCAGTATATGTCGAATTGGAGTCCATTAGAAATGAGGCCGGATTGGTGCGGTTGTCAAAATCTTCACGAAGCACCGAATAGGCATACTCGATGCCGGCTTCCGCATAGGCGACCGCTTTGGCGCGGTTTCGGATAAACTTCCCGGTGAAAATGGTTTGCTTGTTTACCTTGAGCAGCATGGTGAGCAGAATGGAAAAAACCGTGAGAATTCCTATTACCGTGACAAGTGCATATCCGGATTTGTGATTGGTTGGTTTCATCGTGTTGTCCCTCATTTCCTATAGCCCGCTGTTTCTTGGAGTCAATGCCACCTCGACCTCGGCGGAGATTCGCTGGACTTGATCTTTTATGCCTATAACATCGCGGTAGATTTCCATTTCCACGGTCAGGGCGGATTGGAGCTCTTTTCCATCGACGCTTAGCGAAAAGCTTCCATGATCGGGCCCCTTGGAAAAGATCCCTGATAGTTGCATCAGTCTGCGTTCTCCAGTCCAAGTGATCGCGATATCCCTGAGCATCGGTGCCCATCGGCCGCCTGCGTCGGAGGAATCAAGCACCGCCTGATATTGCACATAGCGCCCCGAACCGGCTTCCGGAGTGAGGCTGGAGGATTGCGACGTTGCCCCCTTCGCGACGAGGCTGTCAAAGGACGGAGCATCCAGCAGGGCGGGGTTGTTTCCGCTGCGGATCTTGAATGCCATTCTCGTGCGGTAGGGAATGTCGGAGTTCCACGCGAAAGAGCCATAGGTAGGCGAGTCGATCGTAGTGTCGATAATGTCGGAGGTGTAGGTGCCTCTTGCCGCGTAGCTCACGAAGATGGATTCCAGTCCTACTATTTGATTGGCCGGAGTCACAGTGGGCATTGCCGGAAAAGAGGGGTAATATAGCCAGTTGTCCGGTAACATCGCCATCGTATCTGCCGAGATCAATGGATGGCTGGTTGCAATCTGGGCGGAGGGGATCAGGGAGTGATAGTCGGTCCAGATTCTGGGCGCTCCCGAAACAACGACGTAGGAGATAATATAGTTTTTGTCCGGATCGATGGAGGTTGCCACCCAATCCGATGTTTTCGTGCCTCCGGCAGCAAAACTTGTCCGGGTTTCGGGATAGGTGGTGTTGATGAACAAGATTGGATAAATGGGGGAGGCGGGGTTGTAGGCCATGTACTCATTGTCGGTGTATAGGCTTTCACCAAAGTAGGCATGATCGATTATCAATGGGTTTGGGTTTTCCGTGGGAGGCGCCGCTGCAAACGTGAAGCGGGTTTTAGCCCCGGTGCAGGAAATATATTTCCCGAGGCTGGATCCCTTGACCAGTACACGAACCACGCTATCGGCAGCCAGGGTTTGTCCGGAGGGAGCGTTATAGTCAGCGCACTGCTCCTCGGCTATCCAGGTATCCCTGTTACCATCCAAGGTGACGACATTGTCGGCCGAGATGGGCTCGGTTTCGCTGTCGTAGTAGGTGGTAATGACCGTATTGCTTTTGGCGGAGTAGCGTCCGCCAAAATTGGTGTCTTCCCATCGATCGTTGTCCATGGTCAGGGTAAAGGAGTTGCCCTCTACGCCCTGGAAGGCAAGAAAGCTTTTGCCGGAATAGGTCGGGTTGTACATTTCGAGAGGCGTGGCACCGCTCGACTGCGTGGCCGGAAGGGCTTCTTCCGCTTCGCGCGGGAGGTAGGATGGAGATACGGTCAGGGTGTCGATGCCAATAAAGTCACCTGTACTTGCCGTTGAACGTTTCTCAGTTGTGAATTTGAACTCGTGGGTGCCGGAATCGAGGAGGGCAAAACCCAGGTTGATGGTTTCGCGCTCGGGGCTCGGGGCGTAGCAATCGAATCTTCCGACGGTCGGATGCAGGCTCCAGTTGAGCAGGTTTCTGAAAATCACTTGCGAGGAAGCGGTTTCCCCGACGGCTGTGGCGGAGCTTCCCTCCCCACTTGCAACGATTTTGTTCAACTGTGATTGGCGCTGGGCATCTGAAATATCGTTGTTGCGCGAATGTATAACCGTTCGAACCAGTTCGTCGGGAGTGCCTTGCCGGATGTGATAGATGATGGTTTCGTCCCATATGATTGCACCGTCGCTGTCGCGCTCGATAATTCCGTCCCCATCGGTGTCGTAGGCTACTGGGAAGCTGACTGCATCGTAAGGCGGTTGACCTTCGGGAGAGTAGAACATCTCGGTCATGGATGAGAGGCGCATGTCTTTCTTCAGGCGTTCAATCGCCTTTTTTGCATCGTTGTTCAGTTCGCTCTGCACATCGTTCTGCCGCGCGTTTTTGGTCAGGTAGATATAGCCCGTCATGGCGAGTGCCATGGCGGTGACGAGGATCGTGACGGAAGCCATGACTTCAACCAGTGTGAAACCTGATAGTTTTCTGTTCATTTTATCCGATTCAGTTGTCGGGTTGTTTGTTAATCGAGCATGTGGGCCATATAGGATTGCATCATCTCGTGCTCGCCATCGAATGTTCTAGTGATTCGGTTGATCAGATCCACCCGCACCTGGACATTGATAAGGTAGTCGTTGTGGCTGTCTTTCGTGATTCTGGTGCTTCTGCGGAACAGGCCGTGCGTATCGATCCGTCCGGTTTTATCGATCCGAACACCGTTTTCCTGCAAGGCCAGCAGCTGGGCAAAGTCCATGTTTCGCAGGTTTCGGACCTGTTCGATTTGGTCTTTTGCAATGTTGATTGCTGAATAGTGGTCCTGTGCCTTGTCGGTAAGCCTATGATTCATCACGATCAAGATGCTCGCACCCGAAACGAAGGTGGCGAGCAATGCTAGTGCGATCAGTGTTTCAATGAGGGATGAGCCGCACTTCCTGCGCATCCGCTTTGCCTTGGCTGGCCCTGTATGTGAGCGTGTGTCATTCATATTTCTAAAAGATGGATAAATAATCAGAATTGGAGCATTATATATGCCAATCAGATGGTGGTTCAAGGAAAGACGGCAATGTCCTAAAGATCGGACGAATGTAGCGGTCAGCCGTATTTTTTTGTGGCTGTGATAGCGCGAAAAGTCTCAAATGTGAGAAGGCCGCCGGGCGTTCCCGGCTTTCTCACCCAATTCATGCACCCGGTGTTAAGTATTACCGCTGGAGTCGATAGAAGCGGTGGCCGTTGGTGGGGGCGCCGCCGGAAGTGGCCGTGGTAAAGTCGTCGGTAAAGACCCCTTCGCTACCCAGGACTTCAAACATGTCGTTGCTCAGGAAACGTTTCCAGGCGACATTGCTGGCACTCAGGTTATCTGTATATTCAATCCAGTAGGTGTATCCCGATACGGAATTGAACGGAATAATGAACTTGTTTCCGAGCTGCCATGATGGTGCGTTCAGCGAGAAGTTTTCCGGCCAGAAGGCTTCGGTCATCAGGACCGGCGGGCACTTGTCGTTTTCAACCCATAGGTTGTACATGTTGGTGCCGGCATCGTTACTGACGTTGTTGGTGTAGAGGAATTCGATGAACTCTTTGCTGGTGCTCTGGTAGTAGAGACGCATGTGTGCACGCACGGCATTGGTAGGAATGTCGTACAATGTATCATCCCAGTACTGGCCATCCGCATATGCGTGTCCGACCGGTGCACCACCAAAATCATCATACGCTTCATTGCTGAATCCGCGTGGAGGAATGCGGTTGTCTTCGTAAATCTGGTTGTTCAACACGAAGTGGAGCGAGGGGCCAGGATCCAGATCCAGTATGGACGCAAGATTCGTCCCGATGCCGGGATGGATTTCATATACCGTCGTGTTCGTGGTGGTTAACACGGCGTTCGTATAATCGTAGCCCCCCAATTCCTGAACGATATTGGAGCTCGCATCGTAGAAGCGTACATTGATCCAGATGCGTCTCCCTTCCGGATACCCACTGGGCAGTTTGTGGCCGGTGTCGTTTACGATTTTCACTTGAAGCTGGTCGCCGACGGGTTCGGCATACATGCGGGCCGCTTTATGGAGCATGTATTCCGCGCGGTGGGCCCCGGCGCTCATGGCCTCCGCCTCTTCCGATCCGGATGCATAGGGGACGTTGGACATGCCGGGCAGTATCTCAATCAACCAGGAGCTGCCCCCGGTCATGTCGTGCAAGGGAAGATCCGGCCGCAGTGCTACATTGTACTGGTTGGTATCTGCACCATACCCTTCGATATCCGGCATATGGCAATCCTGGCAGGTGGCCACCATGCCGCCGTTCTTGTTGCCGACAAACTGCGGCGCAAAAACGCCGTTGGTCGTGTTGTAGTCGCTATGCAGCCACTCGCTGTAGGTGCGCTCCACCGGCATGAGGATCTCCGGTGAAAAATTGGTGGCCGGCGCGTCGAAGCTGTTCGCTACATATTCGGCGTTGGCACCGTCGCGCTCAAAGGCCGGATTGCTGACATTGTGGCAGGTGCCGCAGAGTGCCGCTTCCTGATGGAAGGGCGAATGCAATACGGTGTGCGGGCTATTAGTAATGGCATCAGCGAAGGGCCCTCGGCGTCGCGACGAGGGATCGAACACATACATGCCGTTCCCGTCTTCTGAGTAGGGAACGTCTGCGAGGGCCGAGAGAATGGTGTCGTCTTCGACGGGGGAGACGCCTGCTTCGTAATGCGGGTCGACCAGTCGGTGGCAGAGGTCGCACGAGACGCCGAACAGGTCGGCCTGGGTCATCCGGCTCCCGTCGGTCGGTGTTGAGCGTCCGTCGAGCCATCCGCGCGAATTGTGGCATCGCAGGCAAAGGTCGCCCGAATCGGGGACATCCTGCTGGGCGATTGCCATATTGGCTAGAAAGATCGGATCGTACGACGCATGGGCCATCATGCTACCGAGCCAGTTGGCATAGGGTTCATGCTCCTCGCTGTAGCCGCCGTGACAGCTGGCGCAACTGGTCGGCAAAGACTGGGGTGATCCAGAGTCTACGATGGGTTGACTGCCCGGCTGGTCGAAGTCGCGCAGGGTGGGAAAGGGGAATCCATTGGGGGAATCGATCGTGAATACTGCGCCGCTCACATCGTTGGTTTGATTCAACAGCGTGTCGACTGCCTCAACCTTGATCAGGGCATTGCTGGAGGGGCGATTGGAAACGAACCAGGTATAGTTGCTTGTAGATCCAGGCAGGCTCAATGCGATGGGAGTGTAGGTGGCGCCATTGTCGAGCGAGACATAGATATTGATGCCTACCACGCCGCTGTCATCGGTTGCACTCCAGCTGATCACGGTAGCCACGTCGCCTGTAACGGTTTCGCCCCCGTTTGGAACGGTTACGGCAACATTCGGCGCATTGGTGTCCGGCCCGCCACCACCGCCCGTTGTGGGGGTTAGGTAGGGGGTTATTTCACTGACGGTGACATGGTCGACGCTACCGATATTGGCTGCGCTCAAGCTGGGAAATGTGGGCGTGTTGACGTAGGTGTTGGTATCGGTGATCTCCTCAAGATTGGTGTATCCATCGCCATCGGAATCATCGGATTCTATTGTGTGGAATGCCGCAATATTGTCGTCTCCGTTGTTTGCGCGCTCCGCTTCCACCGCTTGACCGTATGGATTTCGGGTCCCGCCCCCGTTAAAGTCGTAATGGCAAACGCCGCAATCCTTGGAACTGCTGGGGACATCGTACAACGCCGAGTTGACGGCCGCTGGATAGGTTGCGAAAAAATCATCCTTGATCGGTGGCTTCGCCTGGAT
>JBNKSB010000030.1:0-4612 GCA_050297095.1 Pontiella sp.
AAGAGCTCTGATTCCGCAGCCGGCTTTCCACGACTATGCACGGGCATGCCGCACCATCGGAGCCGAAGTTGTCGAGGGCCAGCTGGACAAACTCGAGGGTTGCGATGCGCACTTTATTGGAAACCCCAACAACCCGACCGGAAAACTGGTTCCCGCAGAAATTCTCCTGCAACTGGCGGCCAACTTTCCCGAAGTCATGTTTTTTGTGGACGAGGCGTTCATCCAGTTTGTGGAAAATGCAGATCCCTTCACCCTGATGCGCCCGGACCGTTTGCGCGACAACATCATTGTTTTCCACTCGCTCACTAAAACCCATGCCCTGCCCGGCCTCCGCATTGGAGCCTGCATTTCCACCCCCAAGACCATTGCAAAATTGGCTGCGAAACGCTCGCCGTGGATGGTCAACCGCATTGCCGAATGCGTCGCCGAAGAGTTGCTTGAGTGCACCGGTTACGAACGTCAGTTGCTCACCTTGGTTGAAAGCGAGCGCAAACGAATTTTCGACGCCATAGAGAAACATTCCTCTTTCCTACCGGTTTCCGGCGCGGCCAATTTCATTCTGGTTCACTGGAAGGGATCGGACAACCTCGACGACCTGATGCGCCACCTTTTGGAGCACGGATTGTATGTACGCGACTGTCGGAACTTCCCGACTCTGAAAGACAACTGGTTCCGCATCGCCATCCGCCTGCCGGATGAAAACACGCTTCTGATACAGGCCTTGGAGGAACTCTGAACAATCCTGCTCTCATCCTCTTACTGGCATTCGGACTGGATCTCCTGATCGGCGACCCAACCTACCCCCTTCACCCGGTCCGGTTAATCGGACGCGTTACCGGATCGCTGGAAAACATATTGCGGCAACACTGCTGGTCCATGCCGCTGGCCTCCTTCCTTCTTCCTGCCTTCACACTGTTGACTGCGGGATTATCCTACACACTTCTGCATATTCTGTTCGGAGCATGGGCATGGGTGCTCGACCTCTTCCTTGCCTATTCCCTGCTGGCGCTGAGCGATCTACTCAAGCATGCCCGCACCGTGGAGTTTGCCTTGAAGCATCGTTCGCTGGAGGAGGCCCGCGAGAAGGTTCAATGGATGGTCGGGCGCGACACCGCCGAACTTGACGGCCATGCGGTAGCGCGCGCAGCAATCGAGTCGGTTGCGGAAAACTTTGTGGACGGGTTTCTCTCGCCCGTATTTTGGTTCGGAACCGGCACCCTGATTTTCCAAACCTTGGAAGGCGGCGTTCTGCTGCTGTTGTCCTTTAAGGTGATTAGCACGCTGGATTCGATGGTGGGGTATAAAAACGAACGGTATCGCGTGCTGGGGAGGATCAGTGCAAAGCTGGACGATGTCCTGAACTTCATCCCTGCCCGCCTCTCCATTCCCTTGATTACCCTCGCCGCCCGACTGACCTCCAACGACGGGAAAGCGGCCTGGCTGGTGGGACGGAACGACCGGCTGAAACATGCATCGCCCAACTCGGCCCATGCGGAAGCCGCCATGGCCGGGGCATTGCACCTGCGGCTGGGTGGGCCGGCGCACTACGGGAACCAACTCATTGATAAACATTGGCTGGGAACCGGCACCCCGCAGGCCACTCCGGAACATATCGACCGCGCACTGAACATCGTTCTGGCAAGCAGTTATGCCGCACTCATCGCAATCGAACTGCTCCTGGTTTAACCCACGGAACAAGGACTCCAATGAACGACCACCATCAAGAACAAGACCGCCTTTCCGAAAGCGACCGGGATGCACTCTACAAAACCATTTTTTCCCGCCGGGATGTCCGCGGGCAATTCAAACCCGACCCCATCCCCAACGACGTGCTGAGCCGAATCCTGTATGCGGCACACCACGCACCATCGGTTGGATTCATGCAACCCTGGAACTTTATCCTGATCCAATCCCACTCGGTGCGGCAGCGTATTCACGATGCCTTTGTTCAGGCCGATGCAGAGGCCGCCGAAATGTTTCCGGAGCCTAAAAAAGCGGTGTACCGATCGTTGAAACTGGAAGGTATTCTGGAGTCGCCCCTGAACATTTGCCTGACGTGTGATCGGGAACGGTCCGGCCCCGTGGTGATTGGACGAACCCACATTAAAGAGACCGATACCTACAGCAGTGTTTGCGCCGTACAAAACCTCTGGCTGGCCGCCCGTGCGGAAGGGCTGGGCATGGGCTGGGTCAGCATTCTCAACGAATCCAAGCTAAAGGAAATCCTTGAGATTCCAGACCACGTTGTGCCCATTGCCTATCTGTGCATCGGAAAGGTCACCCACCTATACAAGAAGCCGGAATTGGAACAGGCCGGCTGGCTTCCCCGCCTTCCGCTGGAAGAGCTCATCGCCTTCGATACGTGGAACGGACAAGCCCCGAATAACGAACCCTCGTCGATCCTCCAACGAATTAAGCGAGACGCCGAATTCCCAGAACGTTCGATGAATCTAGGAGAGTGATCCGGCTCAATCGAAGAGCGCCCGTCAGCCATGCACACGGCCGAACCGATACCCCAACGAAAAGGGTAGAACGCAACGCGGGGGTTCTCCTACGAGACGTTGCGCCCATCATGATTCAGACACTAATAATCAATTCCCTCGCGCGCCTTGACGCCCGCCTCATAGGCGTGCTTGACGCTGTTGATTTCCGCGACGGTGTCGGCCAGCTCGCGGATCGCATTGCCGCCTCCGCGACCCGTAACGACAACGGTCTGCTCGCGCGGCCGGTTGCGGATGGCTTCGAGCACCATCTCTTCGTCGAGGTATTTGTAGCCGAGCATGTAGGTCAGCTCGTCGAGCACGACCAGATGCAGACTTTCGTCCTTTAAGAGCTTCGCGGCAAAGGCCCAGGTCCTTTCGGCCGCGATCATATCGCCCGCACGGTCCTGCGTATCCCAGGTAAAGCCCGTCCCCATTTGATAGAATGGCAGGTCGGGATAGTTTTCGCGGATGAACAGTTCCTCCCCGCTCTGCTGCTTCCCCTTGATAAACTGCACCAGGCCAACCTTGTGGCCATAACCCAGGCAACGCATAATCATGCCGAAGGCCGAGGTCGTCTTGCCCTTCCCGTTTCCTGTGAGTAGAATCACGATGCCGCGCTCCTCTGTGACCTTCGCAATTTGACTATCCACCCGCTCCTTCTGGTGCGCCATTTCGAATTTGTGCTTCAACTGCGCCCGTCTTTGCTCGTCCATGAAAATCCTCCGTATAATATTGCCCAAACAATGTCACAAACCGAATTGTCGGAACAATCCAATCCGCTAGAATGCGCCCATGAATTCCATTGAAGAAAAAGAGCAGGCACTGCTCGACGAACTGAAATCCTATGGCGCGATCGCAGTCGCCTATTCCGGCGGGGTCGATTCTACCTATCTGGCCGATTGCGCGCACGAAGTCCTGGGACATCACGCCATGATGGTCATAGCCGACTCGCCCTCGATCCCCCGTGAAGAACTGCAGGAAGCCATCGACATGGCAACCCGGCGCGGCTGGAACCTGCGCGTGATCAAAACCAGCGAACATCTCAATGACGAATATCTCGCCAACCAAGGCGACCGCTGCTTTCACTGCAAGAACGAGTTATTCACCAAGATGGAAACCATCCTTTCCGAATTCGGCGATATCGTGCTGGCGCACGGTGCCATCGAGGACGACAAGGGCGATATCCGACCCGGGACCCAGGCCGCCGCCAACCATTGCGTGGTTGCTCCACTGCAGAATGCCGGACTCTACAAGAAGGATATCCGCATCCTCAGCGAACGGCGCGGTTTGCCCACCGCCCGCAAAGCCTCGTTTGCCTGCCTCGGGTCGCGTTTCCCGACCGGCACGCGCATCGAGCTGGAGGCCATGACCCAGGTGGAAAAAGCCGAGGGCATCCTGCGGGCACGCGGCTTCAATCAATACCGCGTTCGTCACCATGGCGACCTTTGCCGGATCGAGCTTGATCCAGCCGACTTTGAGAAGCTGATGAACGAACGTACCGAAATCGTCGCATCCATCAGGAAGATCGGCTACAAGTTCATCACGCTCGACCTTTCCGGCTATTCCATGGGCTCCAGCGCTTAACCTCGGGAATAAAATGAAAAGCATATTTCCACTACTTCTATCCGCCTGCCTGCTTCCCTTTTGTGTACACGCCAAGGAGATGCAAAGAACCGTTCCGGTAGCCAAGGCATGGTCGCAGAATTCGATTAATGCCAATATCCTCAGACACAATTCCGTGACCTCACTGGACGACATCCAATGCACCGCCTTCTACGATAGTGAAGGGTACATGGTATTGGCAAAGCGCAAGCTTGGATCGACCGACTGGAAGATCCACCGCACACGCTATAAAGGCCATATCGAGGATGCCCACAATATCATCTCGATCATGCTTGATGGCGCCGGCTATCTCCATCTCGCATGGGACCATCACGGCCACCCCCTCCACTATTGCCGCAGCCGCTCGCCCGGATCGCTGCAACTGACCGACATGATGGAGATGACCGGCAAGAACGAGGAGAATGTAACCTATCCAGAGTTCTACCGCCTGCCCGATGGCAACCTGCTCTTCTTTTACCGTGATGGCGCATCCGGCCGCGGGAACCTGATGCTGAACCACTACGATG
>JBNKSB010000031.1:0-10113 GCA_050297095.1 Pontiella sp.
AGCGGCATGGGGGCCGCCCACATGGTTGCCAGCTTCATGCCCGTGGCCAGCGAAAGGAGGGCAATAGCTGCAAAGGCGCCTAAAGCCAGCGTTGTTGCTCCGGTGCGCTCGGCAGTCGGTTTTTGGGGGGAACGGAAATGGGCGATGATTGCAACAAGGATGACCGGGGCAACGATGGCCGCCTGTGTCAACAGGAATCCCAAGGGATTCCAAAGATGGTACCACCAATGTGCTGCTGCGTTCTCGCCGCGTTGCAAGCCGTAGGTGATGGTGATCCAGTCGTGGTTTCTCATCCAGACCAAGTGAGGCAGGAACAGAAGGATGGAAACACCGCCGGCGATATAGATACCTGATGACATTAGGACTTTTTTCAGTTCACCCCGTGCCCACCAGATCGCGAAAAGGGGAGCCAGCAGGAATACCGCGATGTATTTGGTCAGGGCACCGAGGGCAACGCAGATTCCCAGCCCTAGCCAAGAACGCATGCGGCGATTCTCAACGGCATCCATGCCGAAATACCACGCCCACGCCCAAAACGGCATCTGCAGGATGTTGACATTAAACTCCACGCTGATGAACTGGTAGTAGTAGATGGTGTCCAGTAGCAGCACTGCAACAAGGGACTGTTTTTTGGTGAGCTTGAGAAGGCGGCCAAGCCGATATATGCCGATTCCCGCCAGCACGATGCAGACTTGACTCAGCAGGTAGACGCCGGCATCGCCCATGACATCGCTCATCAGCTCCGGAGTCCAGGCACTCAGCGGGGGATGTTTATCGTATCCCCACTGCCATTGCGAGCCCCACATGACCGCCTCGATGCTGTCCAACGGCAGGCAGGTGTTGCAAAACAGGGGCAGGAGGGTCCAGATGATCAGGTGATAGGCTGACCATAAGCTCAGCCCCAGCTTCGGTTTGTCCAGAATGTTGGTGATCTTACTCATAGAATTTCGGAATAAACGGCCAGTTCGGTTTCGGTCATGTGTTCTAGGCTGAAGTTTTGCTCTATGTGTCTTCGCATATTGGTGAATTCGAAGGGGATTGCCATCAAAATACGGTCCGCCATCGCGGTATGATCACCGGGCGGAAACAGGAATCCGTTGGTGCCATCAAGGAGGATGTCGAGCGAACCACCGTGGGCACTGGCCACGACCGGGGTGTTCATGGCGAGCGCTTCGGCGGCGGTCCGGCCAAAGGTTTCCGGCTTGGACGATGCAGCGGAAACGACGAGATCGCTTAATGCGTAGATTTCGCGGACGTTTGATTGCGACCCAGTGAAACGAATGTCGGCACCGCAGTCGTCGGCCAGCTGCTTGAGGTGGTTCAGATAGTCTTCCTTGTCATGCCAAACGCCGCCGGCCACCACGCCGACCGCTTCCGGATGCTTTTTCTGGACTTCGGCAAGGGCGCGGATAAAGCAGTCGTGCCCTTTCCATTCCGTAATGCGTCCGACGATGGTGATTACATAGCGGTTTTCGAGATCGTGCTTTCGTTTGAACTCATCGATAAAACCTTGTTCGACTTGCGTCGGGTCGAAATAGGCCGTATCGATGCCGCGCGGCACGTAGCGCAACTTTGATTCGTCGATCACATATTGCTTGAGAATATGCTCTTTGATAGCACTGCTGCCATAAATGACGCGCTCTCCCTTGAGCATAATTTCGCTGTACTTGCTGACGCTGTTGAATCCATGCACGGTGGTGATAAAGGGGATCCGGAGTTTCTTGTTTGCAAACCAGCTGAGCCATGCCGGCACCCGGCTTCGGGCGTGAAGGATAAGGGGGTTGCCGTTTGTTGATTGCTGATTCAACGATTGGAGCGTGCGCCGCAAGACACAGACCCGGAAAGGAAACGTCAACGGATTCTTGGAGCAGGCATCGATGGCGAGATGCCGGCCACCATCCAAGTCAATCTGTTCAGACAATTTTCCGCCGGCGGAGATCACGGTGGATGTATGGCCGCGTTTGACAAGTTCGCGGCTGAATTCAACGACTCCGCGTTCGACGCCGCCTTGGTTCAGTTCGGGTAGGATTTGGACAATATGCATAAAAAAGATCTAGCAGTTTGATGCGACGACAACGAAGCCATTTTGCGCTTCTTTTCAAATTTCTGTGCTATCATTTTTTGCTTTTAGTCGGGTGCGTTTTCATGAAGGATGCGCCGGATGAATACAACTCCCCAAGGTGATTTAACTGTCAAAACGATCTATAAACGGCTCTATCCGTTTATCAAGCCCTACCGGAGCCGGTTGGTGGGCGGGATTATTTGCGGCCTGTTTCATGGGGCGGCAACGCTGGGGCTTCTCGTTGTGCTGCGATGGGCTCTGGGCGGGATTTCCGGTGACGACCTTTCGTTAAGTGGTGGCATGCCCGACTTGTCAGGCATGGACAATCCACAGGGAAACACGGGCGATATCGGCATTGGCCGGCTGATCTTTACGGTTTCCATTCTTCCATTGGTGAGTCTTTTGCAAGGGATACTCTCTTTTGCGGGCCGTTATCTGGTCAACTGGGCGGGTAGTCGCGTGATTACCGATTTGAGGTGTCATCTCTTTGACCACATTCATTCATTGCCGATGCAGTTTTTTACCAAAAGCCGCGTAGGCGAGCTGATTGTCCGCATTACGGGTGATACGGGACTGCTGTCCCAAGTGGTATCGAATGTGGTGGGTGATATCATCATTGAGCCGTTTACGCTGATCGGCTGTATTGCGGCTCTTATTGTTTTCGACTGGAAACTTTCCATTGTCGCCTTGGTTGTGTTTCCGGTTTGTATTATTCCGGTGGCCATTCTGGGACGCCGTATCCGAAAGACATCCAAAACGGTTCAGGAATTGTCGGGCGACATGCTGTCATCGGTGCAGGAATCGTTGGGCGGCGCATTGGTTGTTAAGGCTTTTCAGATGGAGCAGGAGGAGTCATCTCTCTTCCGCAGGACCAACATGCAACTGTTCAAAGTCGGTATGCGGCAGGCCCGCGCCCGTGCATTGAATGAGCCTATTATTGTCTTTATTTCCTCCATCGGTCTCTCTTTGGTTGTGGTGTACGCCTTCGTTAACAATATATCGCTGGCCACGTTGCTCGCTTTCGGGGCTGCAATGATGTCGATGTATAAGCCGGCCAAGAATCTCAGCAAGATCCACGTTCGCTTGCAACGGGCCACGCCTGGGGCGGAACGCATTTTTGAAATTCTGGACATCACCAATACGATTGACGATGCGCCGGATGCTGTTGAGTTTTCGGGGCCTGTTCAGCAGATGCGCCTGAGCAATGTCGGATTTGCCTACGATGAGGCCAAGATTCTCGAAGGAATCAATCTAGAGGTCAAGGCCGGTCAATGCATCGCCTTTGTGGGCAGTTCGGGAGCGGGCAAGACCACCTTGGTTAATCTTATTCCCCGTTTCTTTGATGTAACGGAAGGCTCCATCGAGCTGAACGGTAGGGATATACGTAAGTATACCGTAAAGTCGCTTCGTTCAAAGATAGGCGTGGTGACGCAGCAAACCGTGCTGTTCAACACCAGTGTGGCCGAAAACATTTCATACGGTTCGCGCTGGGCCAAGCGGGAGTTGATCGAAGAGGCCGCCCGCCGTGCGAATGCCCATGATTTCATTATGCGCCTGAAAAATGGATACGATACGGTTATCGGCGAACGCGGGTCTCTCCTGTCGGGCGGTATGGCCCAGCGTGTTGCGATCGCGCGTGCCCTGCTGCGCAACCCGCCGATTCTGATTCTCGACGAGGCGACGAGTGCACTGGATACCGAATCGGAACGGTTGGTGCAGGGGGCATTGGACGAGCTAATGAAAGACCGGACCGTTTTTGTGATTGCCCATCGTCTTTCCACCATTGCCCACGCGGACAAGATCATCGTGCTTGATGAGGGTCGGGTGGTCGAGCAGGGTACCCATGCCGAGTTGCTGGCGCAGGGCGGAAAATACAAGTATCTGTACGATATCCAGTTTGGCGATTCCCGCGCAGACTAGGATTTTTTCATCGACTTAACAGCGTTGTTCAGCATGGGGCCGATGTCGATTTTTGTATCGGCGTTGCCCCGTGTTCCGTCGAAGACATGCAGGGCGTTGCGGCTTTCAAGCCCGCGAATCAATTCCTCGAACTTGTTGGGACTCTTGAGTGGGCGGTTCATAAGCACTTCCACCTTGGCGCTTCCGAAACTGGTGCATTCGCTAATCATGGAGGCTGAGTCCGAAGTAACGAACAGCAGTTCGCACAATTGGATGAATGCGGGAATCGGGTTGTAGGGGTCGCGCGAGTTGATGAGTGTGTAGTCAAACGGCAAGGACTCTACGATGGATTCGACTTCTCTCGGAGTGCGGCGCGATGTGGTCACCCAGCGTTCCATTCCCTCCGTCAGGGAAAAAACCTGATCAAGTTGTTCGCGGATTTCGTGCGGATCGATTTGCGAGACGGCATTGGGTCCGCCAATGACAATGCCGACTGACGGTTTTTGAGAGGCATGCTTCATTTTGAATTCGTTGGCTTTTTCCACAAAGAAGGTCGGTTTGGCGGCGCAAAGGTTTAACGGCAGTTCGGTGATGTTGCTTCGTTTGGGAGGGTGGTCGTAGGCCGGGCAGAATATATGGCTGAAATCAAGCCGGTATCCCTTGGGGTAGAGTATGGCGACGTTTGGAAGGCCTAGTTTCCGGGACAGCAGCTTGTTGGCGTAGTAGGTTGTGGAGCCGGTGGAGATGATGAGGTCGAAGTCCGATGCCGGAGGGGTGAAATGGCAAAACACTTTTTCGGAGTAGATACCCAGATGATCGAGAAGGTAGGAGAGGGCTTTGTCGCGGCGGTTTCTATAGGCCACGTTCATGATTTCGTATTCTATGCCCAAATGATGGCACAGGGCTGTGGACTGGTTGAAATGGCCCGGCTTACCATCGCTGATGATGAGCGCCTTCTTCATAATTCGTTGTCTTTCAGTCCCCATCGGTTGTGTATCCAGAACCATTGGTCTGGATATGCCTTGATGGCCTCTTCAATGATACCCTGATGAACGCGGGTCAGTCTTGTGGCCTGTTTCTTGAGGGGCATGCCATTGTCTGTCCATTCAACGGGTTCTTCGATAATGAGGCGGTATTTCATCTTGCCTGTTTTCACCATGAACAAGGGAACCACGGTTGCGCCCAGACGAATCTGCATGATGGCAGGAGTGGAGGTCGTGCCCGCGTGCCGTCCGAAAAAGCGGATGACAACTCCTTCGTACAGGTTGAGCCATTGGTCGACCAGCAATCCCACGGCTTCTTTTTTCCGGAAGGCCTTCCGCATGTTTAGCAAGGCGTTTTTCTTATAGAAAACATGGACGCCGAACCGTTCCCTGAGGGGGCGTATGATCCTTTTCTCAAGCAAGGGATTGTTGGATGCTCGGCTAATGACGTTGAGCCGGTTTTTCATGCGCAAGGCTAAATATTGGGGGAGCAGTTCCCAGTTGCCCAGGTGTGCGGAATAGACGAGCAATCCTGTCTCGGCAGCCTCGTATGATTGTTCGAGTAGCTCCCAGTTGTCGACTTCGACCATGTCGAACAATTCTTCATTGGTAATGCGTCCGCTGGTGATCAGGGTGTTTGTCGCCATGGATTCGGCCAAATTGAAAAAATGCCGCCGAACGATCCCCTTGCGCTCGGCTTTGCTTTTTTCCGGAAAAGCGATTTCCGTATTTTTCAGGGCCAGCTTCCTTCGCTGCAATAGAATCGGGTATGAGAGTGCACCCAATCCTGCAAAAAGCGCGTAGACCCAGCTTTTCGGCAAGATGCGGCAGAGTCCTAGTAGTCCGGCGACGGCGCAGTATTCAAATAAATTGCGTATTTTCATGATGGTTATAAACAAGATGGCATACAGTTAAGCCATATTTTACACAGACTGCAACTGGATTGCCTCTTAACTTGTGCTGGCTTGATTTGGTGAATACAGTGTGCGGTTTAAAAGGGAGCATGTGATTTGGCGAAGCTGAGCAAATATCTGATCAAGGATTGGTTGACGACATTTTCTGTTGCGATGCTGTTGATTACCTTCGCGTTTAGTATCGGCGCCATTTACAAGGCAATCGACATCATGGCCAAGGGATTGCCGGTGAGTATTGTCTGGCGCTTTTTCATCTACAACCTTCCGTATTCGATTGCGTATACCATTCCAATCAGCGCGTTGTTTTCCACCCTGCTGCTCTTTGGGCGCCTCTCGGCCGACAGCGAAATAAGCGCATTGAAGAGCGGAGGACTCAGTTTGTGGCAGATTGCATCGCCGGTTATCCTGATCTCTGTTCTCCTCTCGGCAGTCTGTATGTACAATAATTGTGTGGTTTATCCGCAAACCACTTATGCGAACCGGAAACTGATCAAATCCATGGGCGTTGAGGACCCGATCAAGCTTTTGGAGGAAGGCCGGTTTATTCGCGATTTTCCGGGCTACATGATTTATGTCGGCAACAAAAACCACAACCGGGTGCGGGACCTGATTGTCTATGAGGTCGACAAGGATACCGGCAGGGTGACCGGAACCATTCGAGCGGATAACGGTATCATGACTGCCGACGAGGCAAAATCGGCACTCAAGATCGACCTGTTTGACGTCCGTATCGAGATTCCTGATCCGGAAGCGCCGGAAGATGTTTCTAAGACCCGCTATGTCAACGCCAGGAAATATCCCATACGACTGGACTTCAACGAGCTGACAGGCAAAAAAAATGTCACTAAGAAGCTTAAGAATCTAACCATCTCCGAGTTGCTGTGGCAGGTTCGGAACCCGGAGAAGAAATATGATTGGCTTTGGGGGAAATTCCGGCGAATTGCCCATAATCGCGACCTGGTTGAGCTGAACCAGCGCATCTGTCTCTCGATTACGCCGTTTGTATTTGTTCTGATGGCCATTCCGTTGGGGATCAAATCGCATCGCAAGGAGTCGTCGATTGGGATGATGATCAGTCTAGGCATTGTTTTCGTCTACTATCTCTTCATCATACTCTCGGACACGTTTGCAAACCTGCCGCAACTGTATTCCTGGTTCTATCCGTGGGTTCCCGCCCTCGGGGGGCAAATCGGTGGTTTGATTCTGATGCGGCGCGCCAACTGATGATTCTGTCCAGAATCCTTTGGGAGGGGCTTGCGTTGTCGAAGACGCCCCTGTATCTTCTCCACTTCTTTTGAAACCGGGATGAAACCGAGACGATTCCCGGTATGCGTGTTGAAGGTTGGTTTCTGGGCGACGGATGCGGGGGAATCCCGTCAGGGTCGGAAGGCAGCAGCGGTAAACCATGTTTTCCGGGTGTCCGGAAGTGCTGGCCGGAGCGCATGCCGGGGATCCTTTCGGTAGCTTGCCGGGTCAGGTAACAATGATATGGCGTACGAAGTACTAGCAAGAAAATGGCGGCCACAACAGTTTTCCGACGTGGTGGGGCAGGAGCACGTCACAAAGACGCTGACCAATGCCATCGAGACGAACCGTGTTGCGCACGCCTACATTTTCGTTGGTTCGCGCGGAACCGGAAAGACAACCTCCGCCCGCATTCTAGCCAAAGCGCTAAACTGCATGGAGGGCCCGACACCAACACCTTGCGACAAGTGCGACTCGTGCCGCGAAATCATGGCCGGAAACAGTCTTGATGTCATTGAAATCGACGGCGCATCCAACAACGGGGTGGATCAGGTGCGCGACTTGCGCGACAATGCCCGTTATGCTCCGGCGCGCGGCCCCTACAAAATCTACATCATCGACGAAGTGCACATGCTGTCCACGGCCGCGTTCAATGCGTTGCTCAAAACGCTTGAAGAACCTCCGCCGCACGTAAAGTTTGTCTTTGCCACGACCGATGTCCATAAAGTGCTGCCAACCATCCTGTCGCGTTGCCAGCGCTTCGATCTTCGTCGCATTTTCGTGCAGGACATCGTCGATCGCCTGCGCAAGGGATGTGAGGAAGAGGGAATTACTATTTCCGAGGATGCGTTGCTCGCCATTGCCCGAGGTGCGGAAGGGGGATTGCGCGATGCCGAATCCGCCCTCGATCAGATTATTTCATTTCGCGGCAAGGAAATTGAAGAAGAGGACGTCCTGTCCGTGTTCGGCTTGGTATCCCGTTCTGTGCTCGAAACCCTGACCACGGCTATTCTTAAGTCTGACGTTCCGGAAATCATCAACCTTGTTTCCGCGATGGACCGGGCCGGAAAGGATCTGCAACGTGTGGTAATGGAACTGCTCGAGAGTTTCCGCAACCTGCTGGTGGTTCTCTATGCTGGCGCCGGCGCATCATCGCTGGAACTGCCAGAGGCGCAGCTGGAGTTCTACAAGGCCCAGGCTCCGGGAACTGAGGCCGGGCGGGTACTTCGGATCATTGATGCATTGATTGAAACCGATAGTCGCATGCGGTATGCGCTCTCCAAGAAAACCCTTCTGGAAACCGGTCTGATCCGTTGCTCGCGCGCCGCCGAAACCGCGACGCTCAACGAATTGCTCAGGCAAGTCGCCGACCTAAAAAAAAACTTTAAATCCGGCGCGGCAGTAGCTGTGGCGGTGGCAGACTCCGCTGCACCATCCTCTTCTGCTGTCGGTCTGCAAAAAAAAAAGACCCCTGAATCCGACGAACTAGAGCTTCTGCTCAAGGAGTGGCACTCTATCGTGGACCATGTGGGCAAAGCCGACCCGCTTTCCCATCGCTATTTTCTCGATACAGCTCCGCTTCGTATTGATGCCACCCATCTCGTGGTAGGCTATGATCCCGAGTTCAAGGAGGATTTGGAGCGGTTTGAGGACTCGCGAGCCAAGCTCGCCCTGTCCCGTGCCGTTAAAAGGGTGATTGGCCGCATGCTCTCGGTCTTGTTTGAGCCGCTGAAGCCGGACGACCGCCGACCATTGCCGGCCGACCACCTCGTCGACAAAAAAAGCGAAGAAGGCACAAAAAACATGACCGGCATGGCTAAATGGTATGCAAATCCCGTTGTGAAAACCGTGGTCGAGGCCTTTAATGGAGAAATTGAGGATATAAGAGAGTAGCAAGTAATGCATAATAGTCGTGTAACCGCAGGGTGGGGCAGTGATGTGGGTTATTATGGATTATGGGTTAAGCATTACGCAAATTTGAATCAATCAAAGGAAGGACAACCGATATGAATATGATGAAGATGATGAAGCAAGCTCAGGACCTGCAGAAAAACATGAAGAAGAAGCAGGACGAAATGGCCAAGACCGAGGTCCAGTTTAGTGCCGGCGGTGGAATGGTGACGGCTACCGCCACCTGCGATCTCAAGATCAGAAGCATTAAGATCAATCCCGACGCAGTTGATCCTGAAGATGTGGAAATGCTCGAAGACTTGGTTTTTGCCGCAGTCGACGGTGTGCTGAATTCAGCTCAGGAAACCATGTCGAAAGAAATGGGCAAGTTGACCCAGGGCATGGGGCTTCCCGGTGGTATGGGGTTGCCGTTTTAACGGCATAGTGAAGTGGGAAGGACGAAATTCGAAACAAGCTCCAAGGCATGAAGTTTAAAATCTGTAAACTGAAGGTTTAGGGATTGTTTCGGTTCTCCTCGTTTGAATGTAGGATTTTCCGCACATGCAGCATTTGATTCCTCTCGACAACCTCGTGGCGGCTCTCAGTCGATTGCCCGGAATCGGACGACGTACAGCGGAGCGCATGGCCATGGCGCTGGTGCAGGATCAAAAAGGGCTGATGCGCATTCTCGCCAATGCCTTGCTGGAGGCCGATGATTCTATCGCCACCTGCGAGAAATGCGGAAGCATAACGTTGGCTTCAAAGAATCCATGCGAACTATGTACACGCCCGCGCAAAGATGCACAGGCTCTTTGCGTGGTCGAGAGTCCCGGTGATATTATCAAGATCGAGGAATCGGGCGGCTTCCAAGGTCGCTACCATGCCTTGATGGGACGCCTTTCTCCGATGCATGGCGTCGGTGCCGCCGATCTGCGTGTCGATAAGTTGCTACAGCGTATCACCGAGGAAAAAATAACGGAAGTCATTGTTGCTCTCGGAACGGATGTCGAAAGCGATGCCACCGCCAGCTATTTGAAAGAAGTCCTTTCCACCCGAGCGGTCAAGGTGTCGCGCATCGCCTTTGGCCTGCCTGCGGGAAGCGCCATAGAATACTCCGATT
>JBNKSB010000032.1:0-3105 GCA_050297095.1 Pontiella sp.
CAGCACGCGGCCATCGAAGGTTTGGGAGCCGTCAATGTATACGCCTTCGGTCACGGCGACGTACAGGGTGTTGCCGATGATTTGGAGATCTTCGGGGCGGTTGTAGCCGTGGCCGCCGAAATCGGTTCCACTCTGGCGTGCGTTTGTCGCATCGATCGGTCCGACCCATTCGCCTTGGCCGGTTCCGTCGTCGTTGCCGGTAACCTTCAGCGCATACAGCTTGCCGGCGGAGAGGTCGCCGTATTGATCCGGAACGAACCTGTAGATGCCGCCACCGTAGCCTTCACGTTGTCCCCGGAATTCATCGACCACATAAACCGATCCGTCGGGGCCGACCTGGATGCCTTCGTGGGCCATGCGACCAACGGCCGGACGCTCGTGCACGGTACCCGATGTCGGATCGTTTTTATCCAGCACCAGCTCGAATACCTGTCCGTCAGCGATTTCTTCGTCGAAAAGGACCGTGCCCCAAGGGGTCCAGGTGATTCCATCCACCGCATCCCATGACGGATCTTGCGCGATGATCTTCGCTTCGCCGGTCCGCAGGTCCACCACGGAGATGGAGCCGCCTTCGACCTGCCCGCGGACTTCGTGCGTGGTGTAGAGGAAGCGGCCGGCTTTTTTGCCGGTTTCATTGACCGTGTTCATGTCGTGCCAGTCGTCGCGACCGCCGTCGTAGATGTTCAGTGCGGATTCGTTTGCCACGGCAATCTGGATGAAGCCTTCCGGAATATTCCACGGTGCGGCCGGATTCCAGTCCGCGCTGTTGGCCGATTCGGTCAACGGCTCGAAGCCGAACGGTCCATCCTGCGGTGCGGCCATGGCGGCCATGGATCCGGCTACCGCGAATCCAAGTAAACAAGTTGCATGTTTCTTCATGATACAATCTCCCATCTTGTGAATTCTCAACCGGACAACACCATGCCGCACGGCGAATTCGAATATGGGAAAACCATGGCCCCCTTCCATTTGGTTGGAATGAAGCTTTGATTAGAAGAAAGGAAGATTTCTGCAAGCAAACAGGGACGCTGATAAACTCCTATTGCAGGCGTCCATTTTTGCCGTATTAACGGCGTCCTAGTATTCGATAAGCATCCAGTCAAACCGGCGCGATGGTGAGCCCCATCGCGCCGGGTCGAATGGAATGGCAGGAATGATTAAAGCCCGTACGAGGAAAGGTCGACGCCGAAGGTCTCAAGCTTCTGGAGATAGACCGAATAAAGCTCCTTGAGGGCGGTGACCTGGCCGGTGTCGTCCGACAGCTGGCTCTTCAGGGGCTTCGCCTTCTCTCCCATCAGCTCCGTCATGGGCAATGCTTTGACCTGTTCGGTCAGTGACGCGATCTGATCCTTCTTGTCGAGGATGACTGTCTTGCATTGGTCGACGTACGCGGTTGTTGGTTCAAACCCGTGGATGTCGTCCTGCTGAAAGCCACGCTCGAGGAGGCGGTGAAGCGGGACGTCGACACCGCTGAACGGAAGGCTAATTGCTCTGGAACATAAAGATTATAAGTATTCAATAAATGATTGCAAATAGGCATGTGGATTACTTAAAACAGAAAGTCTGAATGAAGAGGTAGCGTTCGTCTTGCACCGGAAGAGGTGGTGGCATGAAGCAGGTTAACCGGACCATACAATTCAAGAACCGGCGCGGGTTGCATATGCGTCCCGCCGCCGAGGTGGCGAAGATTGCCGGTGCGCATGAGGCACAGATTGTCGTGTCGCTAGACGGCAAGCGGGCTGACGCCCGCAGCATCTTCGAGCTTTTGATTCTAGGAGTTCAACACGGCGACCTGTTGGAGGTTTCGGCAGTCGGGGGCGATGCCGAACAAGCGCTGAATGCCATCGGTGGATTTCTGGATACGTATCGCGATTGCGATGCCGGGTTCGGTCGGTCATCCGGGAACGACGGGGCCGGTTCATTCGCTGCATGATAGGCTCTTTAAATGCGCTCGGTGAAGGTCGTCGTAACGGTACTGACTATGGGAAAAGGGGAGGGGTGAGTTCCATGAAATGATGTTTTTCCCTCCCCTTCGGAAATTTGACGCGGGGGCTCTGAAGGCTGATCTTCATGATGTAGTTGGTTTCAAACAGTGTTTTTGCAAGGGGCCGCGGGAATTTCCCGCGGTTTTTTTGTTTTCTTTCCCTCCCTCACTTCAACGTAGCCTCCACCGGCGTAAGGCCGGTGGGCGGAAAGTTCGGCGTTTGCAAGGCTGGCAGGGGATTTTCATGATGTAGTCATTTCCCGACAGCGTTTTTTACAAGGGCCGCGGTGACCGATTCTTGTTTCGTTTTTCTTCCTTTTTGTTGTGGGTGCATTGCGTAAGCATTTTCAGTTAAAGAAATTATATATTTATTACCTTATGGTAAGTGAGGTTTTTTTGAAAACCCGTTGAAATAGGTGTTTTGGTTCTATAATTTCCGCCCTCTTTTACCCGGAATTTGGTGCCGATTGCGGCGTTTTGAGCGGGTGATGATACGAAAAAAAGTGGAAATATAGACAAGAACAGCAAGGAGATATGGTGAAGGAAAAAACGGGCTTCCAGATTGGATTGATACTGGCCACAGTGGTTGGAATGGGTGTTGGAACGGCATCGGCGACGCCGATTTTTGGCGGTTCTGAAATTCTGGATGCGGGGAGCGCATCGCAGCTGGAGGTGATGCTGGGACAGGGCGGGATTTCCCTGAGCAATATTTTCACTAAGACCGTGGGTTCCTCGGCACTCGATTTCCATGACGCCTGCGATGGAAAGGGTGCCACGTTTTCGGTGATCGAGCTGATGGATGGAACGATTGTTGGTGGATACAACCCCCAGAGCTGGAATAGCAGCGGCAACTACAACATGACTCCGGACGATGCCGACCGGACCGCGTTCCTGTTCGATTTGACCGATGCGCGCTACTTCGCGCAAAGATTGTCCTCGGCACCGGGCTTTGGCGAGTACCAGACCTACAATTATAGTGGAGATGGTCCCACGTTTGGATCGGGGCACGACCTGTACGTAGAATATAACTTGAACAATTGCGGGGTCTCTTTGTCGAGCTGGCCTGCCGATGGCGGGGGAAATTCATACGCTCCCGACAACGGATTTTTTGTTCCGGGCGG
>JBNKSB010000033.1:0-3743 GCA_050297095.1 Pontiella sp.
ATGCCATGAATAATCCATCCTCCGAACGTAGAATGTTTATGAAGCGCATGGGCGCGGCCGCCGGCTTTGCGGCGGGGACCGCGGCGGTCGGCACCTTTTTCCACAATCGCAATCTGGTGCCGTCGGGCGAGACCGCCAAACTGATCCCGTCGTTTGCCGTGCCCGGAACGGAAGGCATGATGACCGTGGCCGAAGGAACGGATCATGCGCTGGCGGTTAAAGCCGCGTTGCAGGAACTCGGTGGCATCGAACGTTTCGTCAAGGCGGGCGACCGGGTGCTGATCAAACCCAACTGCGCCTTTGATCGTCCCCCTCATCTCGGGGCCACCACCTCGCCGGAAGTCACGGCCGAGGTCGTGCGGCAATGCGTCGGTGCCGGTGCGGAAGTGCGCGTGATCGACAACCCGATCAACAATCCCGAAGGATGTTTCGTTAAGTCCGGCCTGATGGACGCGGTTGGATCGGCGGGAGGCGAAGTATGGCTTCCGACGGCGTCGCTCTTCGGGCAGGTTCAGGTAGGCTCGCTGCGCATACCCGATTGGGAAGCGCTGTACCGGCCGCTCGACTGGGCTAACAAGCTGATCGGTATTCCCACGGTCAAGTCGCACAACCTAAGCAAGGCCACGTTGACCATGAAAAACTGGTACGGCTTGCTGGGCGGGCCGCGCAACCGGCTACACCAGGCGATCAACGAAGTCATCGCCGATCTGGGGCAATTCATTACACCGACACTGGTCGTGCTCGACGGTTCGCGGCTACTGGTGTCGAATGGTCCAACCGGCGGAAGTCCGTCCGACGTGAAGCCCGGCAATGTGATTGTGGCTGGCACTGACCAGGTGGCGATCGACTGTTTTGGTGTGCAGTTGCTGGGTCTTGATCCGAACGATGTTCCCTACCTGGCCATGGCCGCCAAGCTGGGACTCGGCGTGTTGAGTCAGGAAAACCTGAAGCTGTTCAAGAAGGTGCAGGCGACGTCATGAGGAAGATGCGCCGTTTCTATCAGGGTTTTTTCCTCGGTCTCTTCGTGGTCGCGTTCGTGTTGGCGACGCAGGGTTGGTTGAAAGGCTATCCGGTTACGTTGTTCCTCGACAGTTCGGCGTTGAACGCGGTCGGGACGTTGCTATCTGCGCACAACATTGCCTATACCATGGGCATCGGCCTGCTGATCCTGGCGCTGACACCTTTTCTCGGCCGCTTTTTCTGCGGATGGATTTGTCCGCTCGGAACGTTGTTCCATATCTTTTCGCACTGGCTGCGGCCAAAAAAAGTTTCCGAACGGATCCGGCAGAATTTCCACAGCCCGGCGCAGGTGTACAAATATCTCATTCTCAGTGTTCTGCTGATTGCGTGTGCCTTCGGCTTCATGCAGATCGGGTTGTTTGATCCCATTGCACTGCTGACGAGAACCTGCCAGGCGTTGGTTTCGCCGGGCATGCGTTTGGGCTGGATGCTGATCGCCATTTTTACCGTCTTGATCTTGTTGAACGCCTGGAAGCCGCGCTTCTGGTGCCGCTACATTTGCCCGCTCGGAGCGCTGCTCGGGACAGCAGCAAAATTTATTCCCGGCGGCGTCGTGCGCGACCTGCATAAATGCACCGACTGCGGACTCTGCAACCGCGACTGCATCGGAGCCTGCAGTCCCGATCAAAAGACGCGCATGGCCGAATGCTTTGTCTGCTTCAACTGCATCGAGGACTGCCCCGAAAAAGCATTGAGCTGGCAGTGGATGCCGAAGGAAGAAGAACTCAACCGCGAAGTTGGTGTTTCGCGGCGTGTGTTTTTCGGTACGGCCGTCGCCGGCGGAGCCACCATGATAGCATTGAAATCGCAGGCTGTCGAAGGCTATCCGAATCGCATCCGTCCGCCGGGGGCGTTGGCCGAGCCCAACTTCCTGGACCGCTGCATCAAATGCGGCGAGTGCATGAAGGTCTGTCCGACCGGTGTGCTGCGCCCGGCCTTTACCGAGGCGGGGGTCAACGGCATGTGGACGCCGGTGATGGATCTGGAGCGCGGCTTCTGCGAATACAACTGCGTCCTGTGCGGGCAGGTTTGCCCGTCCGGTGCAATCGAGCGGATGACCATTGAGCAGAAGCATGGTGTGGAATCCGGAGCACCGGTCAAGGTTGGCAATGCGTTTGTCGACCGTTCGCGTTGCCTGCCGTGGTCGTTCGGCCGCAACTGCATGGTGTGCGAAGAGGTCTGCCCCGTATCGCCGAAGGCTATTTTCAAGGAAACGGTCACGGTGGTACTGGAGGGAAAAACGCTTGAACTGCACCAACCGAGAGTCAATCCGGAGCAATGCATCGGATGTGGCATCTGCCAGCATGAATGTCCGGTCAACGACCTCGCCGCCATCCGCATTACCACCGCCGGCGAAACCCGCCAGCCCGGCGGTAGTTTCTTCCTGCGCTGATACGGGTATTCACCATGAAGACCACACAAAGCATAGGTGCCAGATTCCTTGCTCAGCATAACTTTGCGTTCATTGTGTCTTGGTGTTTAAATTCATTCTATGGAAACGATCCGGGAGCTGTTGAGCCGCATCCGCTGGGATGAGGAGTTCGGGAGGGGCACGTTGGAGGTCGGCATCTACGACCGCGTCGCCGACGCCGTCGAACTTCATCCGCTGGAAGAACTGCACCTCGAACAGGGTAACCATTTTTCCTTCAGCATCACCATCGACGGTGAAGTTCTGACCATCCCGTTCCACCGCATTCGCGAAGTCCGCAAGAATGGGCAGACGATTTGGAGAAGGTAGGGATGGCTCGCCGAGCCGTCCGCCCGTCGAGCGGAAGTCGGACTCGGGCCCAGGACATGTCGGCGGACCTAGCGAGCGAGCGGCGCGCTCGGCGATCGCGCCCTACCACTTCGCCGTTCAAGCTGGAAACGGCGAGCCCGTTTGCATATAGTCTCCCGATCATGGAGCCGATCCACATTGAAAAGAAAAAGATCCTCGTCGTAGAGGATGAACCGTCGATCGCAGAAAACATTGCCTTTGCGGTCGGGACCGAAAACATGGAACCCATCTGCGTCGGCATGGCTGGCGAAGCGTGGGAGGTTTTGGAGGGGCAGTCTATCGATCTCGTGGTGCTGGATGTAGGATTGCCGGACGAGAATGGATTTGATTTTTGCCGTCGCATCCGTACGCAATCCGAGGTGCCGATCATCTTCTTGACTGCGCGCGAAGAGGAGGTCGACCGGATCGTTGGTCTGGAGCTGGGGGCGGACGATTATGTGACCAAGCCATTCAGCCCGCGTGAATTGACCGCCCGTATCCGCGCCATTCTGCGCCGGACCAACGGCAACCATAACCATACGCCACCGTCCGAGCCGGCTTCGTTGTTTCGGGTAGACCCCAAGAGCAAGGATATCTACTACCACGGCAGACCGCTGGGGCTTTCCCGCTACGAGTACCGCATGTTGGAGCTGATGATCCGCCATCCCGGGCAGGTGTTTTCGCGCGAGCAGCTAATGAATCATGCGTGGGACGAACCGTAGGCCAGTCTGGAGCGGACGGTGGATACACACATCAAGACCCTGCGCGCCAAGCTGCGTGATATTGATCCGGAAGCCGATTGCCTGCAGACGCGCCGCGGCTGGGGCTACTGTTTGAAGGTAGATGCATGAAAATGCGGACCCGTCTTCTGCTGACCGCGCTGATCCTGCTTTCCGTTGGATTCTACTGGCTGGTCGACTGGATCGTGCACGATGTGCGGCTGCATTATTTCATCACCATGGAGGAG
>JBNKSB010000034.1:0-10327 GCA_050297095.1 Pontiella sp.
TCTTCGGAGGGGGAGGTGTATTCCGGGCCGGCCACGGCTTCGAGACGTGTTCCGTTCCCCATGATCACGTTGATGCCGGTGCGGTCGAGTAGCACAAAAACATCGCGCTTCCCGTTGTAGAGCTGCGCGAGGTTGAAAATCGTCTGGTCGGCATCGTCGAGATGAATAGTGCCCCATTCCTCGCTGTCACCGGAAAAGTAGACCAGGTCTTTGGAGTTGCGGTCGAAGAACATGGTTCCGTCGGAGCCGTCGACCAGATGGTAGCCGCAGGCGGCAATCAGTTCGCCTCTCGGGTTTTCGGGATTAAACTGTCGAATGGCCTCATAATGGTCGTTTTTCCACTCAAACCGCCGGGCGATGGCCCCCTGGGTCACGGTCAAGGATGCGCCGTCACCGGGTTGATCGAGCAGAATGTTTGCGCGGGAGATGATCTGGCTGAGGACGCGAAAGGACTCGCTGGTCAGTTCCGTCATCTGCCCGTCTTCGACGAGCATCATTTTGGGCGGGGAGTAGGGCATGAACAGGATGATGCCGGTTTTTCCCTCCGGCAGGCGGAAGGGGAGGATGCTGGAGGGTTCGTTGCGTATATCGAGGGCATGCTCGACTTGCTCCTTTTCTCCGAAAGGCATGCCAACGAGCTTCATTTTATTTTCCTCGTCCTTGCAGACCAGCCATGCTTCGTTGTCCGACTCGAGCGCACATCCGGCAATGACTTCGCCCGGCGATTGCAGGATCTGGGGGAATTGGGCCAAGGTTTGGGCGGAATGGACGGCGGCAATCTTTTCCTTTTTGCTGACGACGAGAACATCGCCGTTGGCCAATCGCGATATGCTATCGACATCGGACAGGGTATCGATGCGCTTCGGTTCCGGATTCAGGCCATCCGGGGTGCCGAGGTAGAGGTGAAGGCGGCTCAGTGCCGGCGCGGCCACGAGCAGGTCTACGAGTTTGTCGCCGTTGAAATCGCCGGCCAACCAGGCGGGTTCCACGTTCTTGCTGGTGCCTTCGAGTGCGATACGCACCGGGGCGGTTTCCGAGGTGGCCATCAAGGGGGGTTGCTCTTTTTCCTCAAAGCCGTACATGCGGAATGCGAGCCGGTTTTGCAGGACCGTACCGATTTGCGGCATCTCGTCATCGTCTCTCAGCAGAACCATGAATTGTCGCGGTGGCACATCCACCGGTTGTTCGATGCCGTAGAGGCCTTCGCCCTTGCCGTAGCGGATTTTCAAGGGATTGCGTGGCGTGTTGAAATAGAATACGAGGTCAGGCGTTCCGTCGCCGTTGATCTCGGCCGTTTCGCCGAAGTAGCAGTTGTCGCTGGAAAACGGTAGAACTTTCTTTTCCTGGAAGGGCCGTATTTCGCTGTTCCACAACAGTTCCGCCTGATCACGGTGGCATACCAGGATATCCTTGCTCCCATCCCCGTTCATGTCGACGAGCTGGATCGTGGAGACATTGGTAACATCCTTGAGGAACACGCGTTGCGGTTCGCCGAAGCTGCCATCTTCCTGCTGGTAGCGGAGTTGAAGCCCGATCGCGTTTCCAAAGGTTGCGATGTCCTTGCGCCCGTCCCCGTCAAGATCGTCAATGCGCACGGTCTGTAGGCGCTGGTCGACAATGATGCCGTGATCCTCAAAGCGTTCTTCAAGTTTCGGAAGATCCTCGTCGAGGGGACCGGAACTGGTTTTCCGCAAGAGGATTTCGAGTCGCGATACATGATTGTTGGCAAACACGACATCGTCCAGCCCGTCGCCGTTGATATCCGTAACAAGCAAGCGGGAGGATCCGGGCTCGAAGGTGTAGATTTCAAGCGGGAGGAAACCAATGTTGCGTTCCATGGCCCAGATGCGTTGCGCAGGAAGGGATGCCAGAACAAGAAGGGATGCCAGCAGGCACTTTATGCATATCGCCGGACGGGGAGTTTCGAACTTCGGGAGGGTTCGTTGCAATGTCTTCATTCGGCTGTTCCTGGTTCAGTATTCGATCTTCAAGCGGCATGCCGCGTCTAGTATTTCACAATGACCATGTGATGAAGTCCCTGGTCCGTTTTTTCCACGTATTGGTATGAGGTGTTGAAGAACAAGGCCAGATGCTCGGCAGGCGGAAGTTTGGAGAAATCCGGTGGCGGAAGGGCGATGCCGCTGGAGGCCCATCTTTGCATGATGGCGCGCCGCATTGCCGGTTTGTTGAGTTCCTGGACAATGAACGGCATGTTTTTCTTCCAGTCGACTACACTGTATCCAAACGCATCGTCAGGGACATGGCGGCGCAATCCCTGTACAAGCGCATTTTGTTCAAACCGCGAGTTTTCGGCGGTTTCGCGGGAGAGGTTGCGGATGACCTGCCGGACCCCGTCGGGCTGGCCGTAAAGAAAGTGGTCCCCGACGATCGCAAAGGCGATTTGTTCAGAGGGGTCGGTGCTTTTGCTGACATACAGCATATGGCCGAGAAAGTCTCCGGTGTCGAAGGCCGCGGCGATCTGGGGTTGGATGGCCGGTGCCGCCATGAGGTTTTCAAAGCCATTGAGGAAGGCCTGCCCGTCCTTTAGGTCGATGGCATATACGGAGAGCAGTTCATTGTTTTCGATGACGGAAAAGGAGAGGTATTTTGTTCCCATGTGGGCGAGCAGATCATGCTCCACATCAATGCCGACCTGCTGGCGGATCATGGCCAAGGCCATATCGAATTGCGGTTTGGCTTCCGGCATGACCGCCATCATGGCCATTGGGATTTCCTGCCAAAAGCGGAGCAGATTCAAGCGGCCGACCTCGAGAGTGGTAATGTTTTCGGGGACGAAGCCAACACTGGGAAGTTCGGCGGGGCGCATATCGAATATGGTGAAGATTCCCTTGCCTAGACTGGTGGCCTTCAGATTGCTGTCGATGAGCATTTCATCATTCTTCAGTTCGATGCGCGAAGTGAATTTCTCAATCCCCATCAATCCCAGGGATTCAAACAGGGTCTCGATATTGATCGGGGTGGTCGTGTCCTGGTTGTTTGTCTTCCATTCCAGAATGGTTCTTTTGATCAGGGACGCTACGGGCACACTGATGTTCAGTACCGGATTGCCTGTGGGTTCCTCGATGGGTTCTTCCTGAAGGCGGACGATCGATTTTTCAACCCATTCCCGGCTGGGCCCCATAACCAGTGTATTGTTCAGATTTGCCTGCCACGAGCTGCTTTCCCCCGGAGTGCCGGCGTTGCTGATATGCTGGACAATCTCAACGCCCTGAAACGTGTCCTTCAGGATGGTGATCGGCCTTTCGACCATTTCCGCCATTTGTTCGTCGAGCACCAGGCTGTGCTGGAAATCCGCGTTGTTCATGGCCACGAGCAGATAGGGTTGCTCGTCATCCTGGTCGAGTGCGAATACCACTTCGCCTTTAAGCATTCTGGTCTGCTCCTTCATAATCTTGTTTTCAGCCGCGCTTCCACCCCGGAAGAAAAGTTCGAACCAAATATCGTCATCAGGGTTGTCGAGGAAGTCCTGAAACTGGGGATCCTTCCACAGTTTGCCGATCGGGGCTTGTTTCAGCTTGTTCAAGAATGCGGTGGTATCGGAAATGGTAACATCGAACCGGGCATCCGACGGAACCAGCTCACTTCGCTTGAGGGCAAAAACCGGTGCAGTTGCTCCCAGAAGCAGGATCAGGATTAAGGCGGACTTGATGGGGTGGGTCATTCGGAGTCTCCGTTGGTTCCTTTGGGTTTGCGGGGGGCATCTGGATAGACATACCCGGATTCTGAATTGCTGGCGTTGTAGGCAAATGCATCGATGTGGTCGAGGATATAGGTGGCTTGTCGGGCGGGAATGGCAAAGTTAAGACCTTCCATTGTTGGAACGGTCATGTTGATGATGCCAATCACCTGACCGCGCGCATTGAAGAGCGGTCCGCCGGAATTGCCCGGGTTGACGGGGGCGTCCATTTGCAAATAAAGGATGCCGCCAAAATTGCGGTGCGTCTGACTCAGTACGCCCTCGGTTACGGTGCGCTCTAGCTCCAGGGGATTGCCAATGGCAAAAACGGGTTCGCCAATCTCCAGATGCTCTTCCGGCGCGAAGACTACGGGCGTGATCTGTGTGTCGGGATCAACAACACGCAGTACGGCCAGGTCGTGAAAGGGGGCCGTGGCGACAATCTCGATGTTTTTGTGCACAATGCGGCGCAACACCTGACCTTCCTGCAGGAACTGGGTGACCGAGATTTTCTTTTCGCCGGAAATCACGTGGAAGTTGGTGATCAGGTACCCCTGTTTGTTGATGAAGAATCCGGATCCGATGCCACTGGCAGTTCGGACGACCACCACGGCGGGGGCGTAGAGATCGGCCGCGTCGGTCGTGGTGATGCGTTCCGGTGTTTGAATCGTGTAGAGACGGTTCGTGATGGCCGGCATGGCTCCTTCAGCCGCCACATCGGCATGGGTTTCCATGATTTCCTTCTTGGGAATGCGCAGGACGTCAAACCCGAGGTCGAGGAGTGTGGCATCGTCTGTCTGCTTGAGAATCGGAGCCTGGATTTTTGTGCCGCCCCGCAAGACGACTTCTTCCGCGGCACACGTGACCGCGATTCCGGCGATAAGGAACAGTAGGTGTGTTTTCATGGGGAACCTGTATTTCTTGCAATCGATGGAAAATCTTATCGGAGCGTTCGGGATGTGTCACCCGTAAAGCTTGCGCACTTCCTCTGCAATGACCTTGATGCCCTTATGGACAATGGCGTCGTCCTGAGCATAGGTAACGCGGATGCACTCGTGCTTGTGCTGCCAGTATTCGTTTTCGAGCCCCGGGAAAAAGTGGTGTCCGGGAATGACCAGCGTCTTGCGTGCCTTGAGCCGTTCGTAGAGTTGTGCACACGTGCAGGGGAGCTCCTGGAACCAAAGCCACAGGAAGATGGCACCTTCCGGCTTGTGGATTCGGCAGGGAAGGCCAGCCAGTTCTTCGCGGAAAAGATCCAGAGCGGCGGAGGCCTTGCGCTGGTAGAAGGGCTGTACGATTTCACGACTCATTTTCATGATTTCGCCACTGCGCACCAGCTCAACGGCCAGTCTTGCGCCGATACCGCCGGGAGCCAGATGCATCACACCGTTGATGTCTCCGATGGCGGAAATGATTTCCTCGCGGGCAATCACGATGCCGGTGCGCAGGTTGGGCAGTCCAAATTTTGAAAGGCTCATGCAGACGACGGTGTTCGGATTCCAGCGGGGTTTGGCGTCGGTGTAGATAATGTCGGGGAAGGGGGTGCCGTAGGCGTTGTCGATAATGAACGGGATGCCCTTGTCCTGCGCCATCATATCGAGGTGAAGCACCTCTTCGTCGGTCAATACGTTGCCGGTCGGGTTGGTCGGTCGCGAAACGCAGATGGCGCCGATGTCGTCGCCGATTTCCAGATTGTTGAAATCCACGTGGTATTTGAACAGGTCGTCATCGAGCATCTCAATGGAAGGCCGCTTTGCCGCGAAGAAATCGTCGCTCAGCCCCGCGTCGGCGTAGCCGATGTATTCCGGCGTCAGCGGGAACAGGATTTTCTTCTTCGAGCCGTCGGGCATCTCTCCAGCAAACAGGTTGAAGAGGCAGAAAAAGGCGTTCTGGCTGCCGTTGGTCAGCGCAATGTTTTCGGGGCCGATATCCCATCCGAAGGTATCGCGAAGCATTTCGGCCAGCGCTTCGATGAAGGCCGCGTTGCCGCGCGATCCGTCATAGTTCCCGATCATGGTTTCAAAACCACGTGGCTCGGCCAGAATTTCCTCCATGCGCTGTCGGAAGCGCTTCTGTACTTTGGGAATGTGGGCCGGGTTGCCTCCGCCCAGCATCAGCATATCGCCGTTTGCCATGGCCGCGCCGAGATCATCCATCAGCTCTGTGATACCCGCCTTGCGCGTAAACTTTTCACCAAACTTTGAGAGATTCATGATCGAACGTTAACCGCGAAGAACTCGAAGAGCACGAAAAAAAGAGGATCATGGCTGATCTGTGTGTGGGGCGGAAGCATTTGATGCGGCGTTCCGCCTTGTGTGAATGAGCTGCTCCGGACTCCGGTCGATGTGGTTTCTGAATCTCCCTAAATATTCCGGTGTTCATAAAACTCAAGATTCAATCGCCGGAGCAATCAGGTGCTTACTCCGTTAGCAGAACTTCCTCTAAGTCCTAGACTGTGATGAAAGCGGGGATCCGTTTTAAGGGTCCGTGGCATGCCGACAATCTGTTTAAGCTGTTCCATGAGATAGCCCAGATGATCTCCGCTGCCCGCTGCCAGTGTGAGCAGATCCCGTTGTTCTTTTGGGATGTCGCCGACATAACCAGAAAGCATCATTTCCAACACGGCATCAATTGAGGTTAAAGGCTGGATAAGCTCTTGGGTGATTTCCGCAATGTCGCCGAGAAGCTGTGCTACCGTCATCCTTGATGCAGATCCTTCGACCGTTGTTTTCCCGGCTTCATCAGCAAAAATTTTATCTCCCAGCTCATTGATTTTCTTTTCGGTTCGGACTGTAATTCCGGCAACATCCTTCTCTACCTGTTCCAGGAGTTCTCCTATTCCTTCATGCTGATCGTTCCTGCGTATCATTGTGTTCAGCTCGCCCAGAATAATAGCCAGAGAGTCCATGCTCCCTGAAAGCCCTTCAATTCCGCTGCCGGATGTTCCAGGGCCGATGCCATGCTTTTTCCGTGTGCTGCCCACTGTTATCTGGCGCCACTCGCTTTCGAGGATTTCTTCGGCATTTCGAGCGTCTCTTATGTCTGCGATTCCTCGTTTATCAATGTAGTTGCAGATTTTTTCCTGACTGCGCTGAAGTGCGGCGGTTTGCTCGACATACTTTGCCAGCGCGCTCTCTACATCGATATCCATCTTCATATTTTTGATGGCTTTGACGATTTTTTTGTCCAACTCGGGGTCGGCTTTTCCGGTGACCTTCCTGATGCGTTCAAGAATACTGCTTTCCAACATGAGCAATGCTTTTTTCATAGAGGCTTTTCCGCCTCTTTTCTGGAAGACGTCTATGTCTTTCAGGCTGTCGAATGTTTTGCGAAGGCATCCTAAAACAATGTCGCCCATCGATTCCGTATCGGAGAGTGACTGCACTGACTGCCGCATAACCACAGATTCCAGAATCATCTGTCCGAGCTTTTCCGGGTCGGATGCAAGTTTTGAAACTTCTTTCTCAATCTCGGGGTTGTCTGCGCCGATGTCACCTTTCATAAATGCCACGATCTGTTCCACGTTTATGGAGGTGTCCGGGGTGGAACTTTCTGCCTCTTTCCCGGCAGGGGGGGCATCGGTCTTTGTGCCGCTTGGAAAAGCCGAGGAGCTATCCGATTCTTCATCATGGTGTCCCTTGTGGACTAGGCGGTATTCCATGGCATCGTCAGAAGAAATATTGTTAATTTCCGGCGAGTTGATTGCCTGCTTCAGTTTATCCTCGTTCGCCTGATGCAACAGCTCGATCAGTTTCATGAACTCGCTGAGGGTAAGTCCGCGGCGCAGCATCAGATTGGTTATACCCAGAGCAGTAATTTTGCGTTCAAGTCCTTTGATAAGGGGGTTGACTTCTTCCACGGGGAGGTCGTCGACGACAAGGCGTCCGCCTGCGGTTCCGATCTTCAGAACTTTGTGGTCGTCCAAAAAGCTGGAAAACAGCTGGAATGCTGTCTGTGATGTCTGTTCGAAAATAGGGTGGTTAAGACCGTAGATAGAATACGTTGAGAGTGCTTTACCTATGGCCGAAAGCGCCTTTGCTGTCTCCATTCCATGGCTTGTATTTGACCTAGGGTTATTCATGATATTTTTCCTCATTGTATCAAATTCGGTTCTTAAGCACCTTTTGAGAAGCCCTTCGGTTAAGTGCAATGAATTGCATTGAATAATACCCTGCAAGGATGATGGTCGCGATTATTTTCGTAACAAAAACCAAATCCTTGCGGAGATGGGTAAAAAAGGAGGGGGCCTTCCGCAATCAACATACGCATACAGCGCCATCTGTCCTCTCTCTTTAGAGGAAAGGAGTCCGATTCGCTTCCGCCAAAGGAACGTTGGGTTGTTCGCATTCTGAAGCTCGCTGGCGTTCGTCCATCCGAGCGTGAACCGGGCTCAAGGCTTTCGTACTGATAAAAACGATTCCTAATTCATTCCAAATAGTACATGAGCACGGGTAGCAAACCCCCGCCTGCAGCCTCGAGCGGTCGGGGCCGCGATAAAGGCCGTGTTGCCGCCGCCGAGCATCAGCATATCGCCGTTTGCCACGGCCGCGCCGAGATCATCCATCAGCTCTGTGATACCCGCCTTGCGGGTAAACTTTTCGCCAAACTTCGAGAGGTTCATGGCAAGAACATAAACCACGAAGCGCACGAAAAATATTTTCTCGCAGAGGCGCTGAGTACGCGGAGGATGGATTTTACAACAAGCAACTCTGCGGGCTCCGCGGCTCTGCTAGGGTTGTCACGACGACGGTGCGCTTGGGGGCGGGGAGGCCTTCGATTGCGCGGGCTGAGGAAGTCGGGGAGGAAACCCGAGAACCATACGGGCGTTCTTAGAAAAAAAGCAGGGGGAGCCATCTCCGCCTGCTTTCAACCTTAGGTCATGTGGAGGCTAGCGCCTGAACCGGCGGCGAGCGAATAACAAGAGTCCTCCGGCCACGGCAAGGAGCGAAAGTTGCGACGGTTCCGGAACCGTGTCGGTATAGGCGTCCGCAAAATCGATGTTGGATGTCAAGGCCGTGTTGCCGACATCCCCGTCGAACGCATTCCCACCGCTCTGCGATGATACAATCAGTGCGCGGAAAGGATCGTTGGTGGAGGCGATGCCCGTGTTGGCGGAAAAGACATCCCACGGCATGGATAGATCGAGGAAATAGTCGTCGTCTCCGGTTCCGTTGGCTTTGCTGCTGAACTGCGATCCGTCCGCCGTCGCGAGTCCGGTATACTGGCTGTAGCCGGAAGTGCTGCCCGTCCAGATCGGCGAGTTGATCAAGACCGCGCTGCTGTTGGTTCCGCTGGCCGCTCCGAAGGTCAACTGGGGCGTCCCTTGTTGAGGCGTTTCCAATTGAAGCAACCAGTTTACCGAGGCATCGCCGGTTGTTTCGAAGTAGATTTGATAGGCGCCTGGATCGCTGGACTTGGCCGCGTTGAGGCGGATACGGATCATCAACTGGGCTTCGTTCTGGTTGGCGGCTCCGGCATCCTGCTTGAGAAGGTAGCCCCCGGCATATTCATTGCCCTGCGCGTCGAACCCTCCGACAATGTCGAGATAGAGGTGCCCGTTGTTGGCCGTGTCCAGCCGTCCGTCCTCATAGAGGCTTCCGTTGCTGGAGAATAGGGGGTTCCATTCCCCGTCCGCCGGCCATAGGGTTACATCTGCCCATACCGTACTGCAGAGTGCGAGCAATGGGATGTAGATCAATTTCTTCATATCTTTCCTTTATGGGTTTTTGAAAGTATTTTCTTTATGAGCCGTGGGGTGGGTAGTCGGTTCACTGCTTTAAATTGCGGAATGCATGGGGGCTGTAACGCAACGGTCTGATCTGTCCTCGGATTGTCGCCGCCGAGATCATCCATCCGCTCTGTGACACCCGCCTTGCGCGTAAACTTTTCACCAAGCTTTGAGAGATTCATGATCGAACGTTAACCGCGATCATTGATCCAGCCCAGCGCTCTCCAAGCGCCGTTGCCTGGTCTGCTATTTCATAAAGATCCGGCGGATGCCGAGCATGCCGATTCCCGCGCCGACGATCAATGTGGCCACGGCTGGTTCCGGGATGGCTTCCGGTTGAGATGTGTAGAGATCCTTGAAAAGCACATCGACACCCGATGCCACCGAAGAATTTCCGACATCGCCATCATTGATCTGGCCGGCAGATTGTGAAGAGGTGATCAGCATCCGCAGGGGATCATTGGTCGAGGTGATTCCCGTATAGTTCTCGAAGGTGCTCCAAGGCATAGCCATATCCAGGAAATAGTCGTCATCGCCGCCGAACTGGGATCCGTCTTCCGTGGCGGTGCCGGTGTAGTGGAAATAGCCCGTGGTGGTCGACCAGACGGTCGTGCCGAACACGACGCCGTTGCGGTTGGTTCCGCTGGCACTTCCAAAGGTGAGGGTGTCGATGGTTTGACCTTTGACCTTTTCCGTATTCAATTGCATGACCCACTCCACGGAGTCGTCGCCATCGGTTTCAAAAAAGACCTGAAACGCCCCAACATCGTTGGATTTATCCGCGTTGACCCGAATGCGTAGCAGCAGTTGATCTTCGATTCCTTCGGTGCGGCGTAGCATATAGCCGCCGGAGTAGGTGTTGTTGAGCGAATCGGTTCCGCCCACGATATCGAGATAGAGAT